>NZ_JBFNXI010000005.1:0-138011 GCF_040812445.1 Lentibacillus sp. L22
TTCTAACCTCAACCTCTGACATCTGTTACATACTGGTTGTTTTGTTCAGTTTTCAAAGAGCAAATTTCTGATCGCCTTCGTTTTTGGCGACTTGATTAGTATAGCAACTTTAGTGATTGTTGTCAATAACTTTTTAAATTATTTTTTGTCGCTTTTTTGTTTCGCTGAACTAGCAGCGCAACGTTTACTAATTTACCACGAATATTCCCCAAGCGCAATAGTAAAATTAATGTTCCTATTTTCAAATTATATTATCACCCATCTGATAGCTGTAATACATTGCTCAAACGGTATGGCAATCATTATCCACCCAAACCAAAAACCACAGTTACCACCGGGGTATAAGAAAAAGCCAGATGTTGAAAGAATTCTCAATCACCTGGCTTCTTTATCATTCCATTATTTATTCCGCATCTGCGGGAACAATAAAACATCCCGTATTGATGGCGAATTGGTTAACAGCATGATGAGTCTATCAACGCCTATACCTAATCCTCCTGTCGGCGGCATCCCGTACTCTAATGCCTCGAGAAAGTCCTCGTCCATTAGATGTGCTTCATCATTTCCCTGTTCCCGTTCCTTTAGTTGTGCTTCAAAACGTTCACGCTGATCAATCGGATCATTCAACTCACTAAATGCGTTTGCGTGTTCACGACCGACAATGAATAGTTCGAATCGATCGGTAAAGCGACTATCCTCTTTATTTTTTTTCGCAAGTGGGGAGATTTCCACTGGATGCCCATAGATAAACGTAGGCTGAATCAGCTTTTCTTCCACTTTTTGTTCAAAAAATTCGTTTACAACATGGCCAAATGTCATTGTTTCTTTTATTTCAACGCCATGTTCGTGCGCCAGTGCCCTTGCCTGCTCATCACTCATATGATCCCAAAAGTCTACTCCAGTATATTCTTTTACCGCATCAGCCATATGCAACCTTGTCCATTCCGGCTTAAGAGATACCTCATGCTCACCATACGTAATTGTTGTGCTGCCCAATACTTCATCTGCAATATGCGCAATTAAATTCTCGGTTAGCGTCATAACATCGTGAAAATCAGCATATGCTTCATACAATTCCATCATGGTAAATTCGGGATTATGCCGTGTGGATACACCTTCATTACGGAATACACGCCCAATTTCATAGACTTTCTCCATGCCGCCGACAATTAGACGTTTTAAGTGTAATTCAATGGCTATGCGCATATACAAGGGGATATCCAAGGCATTGTGGTGTGTTTTAAATGGGCGTGCAGCGGCTCCTCCGGGAATAGCATGCATCATTGGTGTCTCTACTTCTAAAAAGCCCTGTTCATCCAAATAACGCCGCATTGATCTTATTATTTTACTTCTGAGGATGAACGTCTCCTTGCTTTCAGGATTTGTAATTAAATCGAGATAACGTTGACGATACCGTTGTTCTACATCTTTTAATCCATGATATTTTTCCGGCAAGGTACGCAGTGATTTCGTCAATAAAACAAATTCGGTTGCTTTGACAGACAGCTCACCGACTTTGGTTCGGAACATGACACCTGTTACACCGACAATATCCCCCAAATCGATGGATTGAAAAATTTCATAGGCATCCTCACCAATTGTATCTTTACGAACATAAATCTGAATCTGTCCAGATAAATCCTGCAAGTGGGCAAATCCCGCTTTTCCTTTGCCACGTTTGGTCATAATCCGGCCTGCAATGGTAACCTTGTCCGGTTTTTCTTCCAATTCTTCTTTGGTAAATTGCTCATATTTATCGAACAAATCTTGTGCCATATCTGTTCGATTATATTTATTTCCAAACGGGTCAAGTCCATGTTCGCGGTACGTATCCAACTTTTCCTTCCTTACCTGCATATGCATATTTCCTTCTTCTGACACCATCATCAACTCCAATATTTTAATTACCGTTCAAGAGGATTTCCAGTCTTTTGAACATCCTTTATTAAATAAAAAACTGCCAGTGACTTGCTGGCAGATACGCTCCATCAATAGTATAGAAAAATCAGCTGATAGAGTCAATCATGCAGGGTCAAGCAACCAGCAGAGCATTTTCATCGTTATCTTTGACTGATACTCCCCTTACCGCTTTCCATTTCCACTGTAACCAATCTTACCCCAAACTCATTGGCAGTCAAATGAAACGCATAGTTGGAAATATTGGCCATCGAAGCTAGCACGACCAGTTCGGAACGATATATCACCAATTTAATACATCTTGATCCTTATGTGATTCCTGATATCAATTATAAAGCTCATTTATCAATCCGAAATATCTGTTGGGGTCCACTTTACAACACCTTGCCTGTCCGCGGCCGGTAAGTCTTTGACCATTTCAGAGACAGTGCGATTAAAACCCGTTATTTTTAAATCGGGAGCTATTTCCGCTAATGGAACCAGCACAAAGGCCCGTTCATGCATCCTTGGATGGGGTATCGTCAGTCGTTTCGTTTCTATTTGTTCCTGACGATAAAGCAAAATATCCAGATCCACTGTGCGTGGTCCGAATCGTATTTCCCTTTTCCTTCCCAGTTGCTGCTCAATTGCTTGGCAAGCAACAAGTAATTGGGAAGCGGAAAGGGATGTATCTATCTCAATAACCATATTTAAAAAATCCGCTTGCTCTGTATATCCAACAGGCTTTGTCTCATAAACAGATGATTGCTTGTTAAGAGTAATTGTTTCCTGTTCCCCCAGTAATAAAATGGCATCCATCAAATAGTTATATCGTGGTTCAATATTTGACCCTAATGCAATATATACGCGTGTCATTTTGTTTTCTCCCGGTGAATTTCCACGGCTACGGATTGGTAATGACCAGGTATTGGCGGATCCGGTTTGATTACTTTCACTGTACAAGCGTTTAATAACTCCAGGGATTGTAATAACTCATTGGCTACTTGCTCAGCAACGGCCTCAACTAGATTCTTAGGTTCGCCTTCCAAAATGTCTTTAATGATACCATATACATGTCCATAATCAATTGAATCTTCCATCTGGTCACTCGTCCCCGGTTTCTTTAAATCGAGAAATAACTCGACATCCACAAGGAATCGTTGACCCAGTTTCGTCTCTTCCGGGAATAAACCATGGTAGCCGTAAAATTCCATTTGCTTGATAATAATTTTATCCATTTGCTGTCACTCCTTCACTTAACATGGCATCCATCATCCTGGCCAGCTCCACATTTATTTTTACATGATGAACTCTGACGATGTGTACCCCTTTTACAATACCAAGACATGTTGTTGCACCTGTACCATTATCCCGTTCAGCCGCGGGGAGATCGAGAATTTTCCCGATAAAACCTTTTCTTGATGTCCCTAGTAAAATAGGATACCCTAAATCGGAAAACTCCTCCAGATGATTCATGACAACCAAATTATCGGCGGCTGTTTTAGCAAAACCAATACCAGGATCAAGAATAATGTTCTTTTCAGGCACTCCTCTTTGAATAGCCATATCAATGCTTTCTTGTAGATCACGCTTCATATCATCAATTAAAGACGTATAATTCATGTCGGTCCGGTTATGCATCAGGATAATCGGAACATTGTATATGGCGGCAACGTTCAGGATTTCGGGGTCCTTTTTCCCACCCCATATATCATTAATGATTTCAGCACCGGCTTCCACTGCTTGTCTAGCTGTTTCCGCCTTATATGTATCGATGGAGAGCGGGATATTAATTTCTTGTTTCACAGCCGTAATGGCTGGTAAAATCCGCTTTAATTCCTCTTTTGCAGAAACTTGCTGATGACCTGGTCTGGTGGACTCACCACCGATATCAATCATATCCGCACCCTGTTGTTCCATCAATATCGCCTGTTTAACTGCATTTTCAAGAGATACATAGTTGCCACCGTCTGAAAATGAATCTGGGGTCACATTTAAAATCCCCATGATATGAGTCCGTGCCGTTAAATCAAATGTTTTTGTACTTGTCTTTAACATCATATTCCTGATCCTCCTTTTGACGCTTTTCTCCTAGCCTGGTGACTAAAACAGGCATTGCTTTTATCGTACTACAAAAAAAGGATCAGTATCAGATAAATTGGTACTGACCCAAGCTATGTGCGTTTTTGTATTATTCTTCATCAAATTGATAAAGCGGTGTTGATAAATAACGCTCCCCATTATCTGGAAGGACCGCCAGCACTTTTTTTCCTTCACCTAACTTTTTGGCAACCTTTTTTGCAGCAGCAATAGCAGCACCGGAAGATATGCCCCCCAGAATTCCATCCAATCTTGCTGCCTCGCGAGCTGCTTGAAATGCTTCATCAGTGGAAATGCGAATGACATCCTCGTAAACATCTGTATCAAGAACCTCAGGGACAAAACCGGCACCCAGCCCCTGAATTTTATGCGGTCCGGGATTTCCACCCGATAATACGGCTGAGTCCTCCGGTTCAACTGCATAAATTTTTACGTTGTCAAAGTGATTTTTCAATACTTTCCCTGCACCTGTGATCGTACCACCTGTTCCGATTCCAGATACAAATGCGTCTACACCATCTTTCATTTGTTCAACAATTTCTTCACCGGTTGTACGTGCATGTACCTCAGGGTTCGCCTGATTACTAAATTGCTGCGGCATAAAATAGCCATTTTCTTCTTTCAGTTCTTCCGCTTTCTGAATGGCCCCCTTCATGCCATCGGCTCCAGGGGTTAATACCAATTTTGCTCCATACGCACGTAATAAATTCCGACGCTCCTTACTCATCGTATCCGGCATAACAATCACTGTTTTATATCCCTTTGCGGCACCAACCATAGCTAAACCAATTCCTGTGTTCCCGCTGGTAGGTTCAATAATTGTATCGCCTTCTTTTAATACTCCTGCTTTCTCTGCAGCCTCAATCATGGCAACCGCTATCCGATCTTTAACGGAGCTTGCCGGATTCATAAATTCCAATTTTAAATAAATGTCTGCACCATCTTTTTCGGCTGCACGATTCAATTTCACTATTGGTGTTTTACCAACTAGCCCAGCAATGTTATTAGCAACTCTCATTTGATGATTACCTCCCCAATCCCTAGTAAAATAATAGGATTTAATTATAATGTACGTTTTAAACTGTAATTTGTCAACAGAAAAAGCAAAATAATACCCGTAAATAGAGCCCTTATTGTAATGCCCTGAGTTCAGCCTCTGAAAAATGATAAGTTTCATTACAAAAGTGGCAAATTGCCTCTGCACCATGATCTTCGTTAATCATGTCCTCGATTTCCTCATCCCCAAGACCTTTAATTGCATTGGCAAAACGTTCACGGGAACATTTGCAATGGAACGCAACAGGCATTTGCTCATGAATGGTTACCTGTTCATCCGGAAACAATCGCTGTAAAATTTGCTCTGGATTATTTCCTTCCCTAACTAATGCGGAGATTGCCGGAAATGATTGAATTTGTTCCTCCAGTCTGGTGATTACCTCTTCATCAGCGCCAGGCATCACCTGAACGATAAACCCGCCAGCGGCCAAAATCGATTGATCCGGATTGACCAATACACCTGCACCGACAGCAGAAGGAATTTGTTCCGAGTTTGCATAATAATATGTGAAATCCTCACCAATTTCCCCGGAAACGATTGGTACCTGCCCAGTGAAATAATCTTTTAAGCCTAAATCTTTCACCACACTCAGATTTCCTTGGGTACCAACTGCCCGGGCAACATCCAGCTTCCCCCGGTCATTCAGGTCAAAGTCGACATGCGGATTGGTTACATAACCGCGAACCTCCCCTTTGGCATTGGCATCCGCAACCATCGCACCTATTGGACCATTTCCCTCTACTTTTACCGTTAACGAGTCATCACCTTTTAGCATCGCACCCATCATGGCGGTAATCGTAACCGTACGTCCGATCGCAGCGGATGTTGTAGCCCATGTATCCTGACGCTGTCTGACCTCTTCTACCAAATTGGTTGAGATAATTGCATATGCCCGTACCATTCCCTGGAATGTTGTTGCTTTTACCAAGTAATCATTCATATGTACAACCTCCTTATCTGTTTTTTTGGTTAATTATATGGAGTCCCTTTAATGTTAGATGCTGATCCACAATATCAATTGCCGGTGATGCATCGGAAATAAGCGGGGCAAGACCTCCAGTTGCAATTACTTTAGGATCCATTTTCGTTTGATGTTTCATACGCGCTACAATACCGTCTACCTGGCCAACATATCCGTAAAACATGCCGGATTGCATGGCCTCCACTGTAGAGTTGCCAATCACATGCTCTGGTGCTTCTATTTCAATCTTGGGTAATTTCGATGCCCTTGTGTATAGCGCCTCCATGGAAATTTGAATTCCGGGGGCGATTAGTCCACCTTGATATTTTTCCTCTTCATCGACATAACAATACGTGGTTGCCGTACCAAAATCAATAATTATTAGTGGTGAGCCATATTCAGCAATGGCACCAACCGCGTTGACAATCCGGTCAGCACCAATTTCTTTTGGATTTGGATATCCCATTTTTAAATAGGAATGAACGGTATCCCTGCCGATGATAAGTGGCTGTATATTAAAATAAATGGCACACATCCGTTCCAATGCACGCATCATCGGCGGAACCACAGAAGAAATAATCACTCCATGAATATCGGAAAATGCGACACCCTTATGATCAAATAATGATTTGATTAATACACCAAACTCATCTTCCGTTTTATGTTTGTCCGTCTTTATTCGCCATTCATGTTTTAACTTGTCATTGTCGAATACACCAAGAACCGTATTCGTATTCCCTACATCAAGTACAAAAAGCATCGGCGCCTCAACCCTTCTTATCTGGTTTCTTCTTTTTTAAGTTACTTTGTTTTCATTTCTTAGTTATCAATACCCGTATACTTTCTTACACTATACCTTATTTTTGCAAAAACACCATAAAATAACCTCCCATTTACATGCGGAGGTTATTTTTGAAATCTATTCTTTTTTGTCATCGGATGAGTCATTTTTATCCGGGTTTTGCTTATCCTGATCGCGGTTCAGCTTTTCTTCTGCTTTTTGTTTTGCCTCATCATAGCTTTCCGGACTTTCTTCGTCATCTTTATATTGAATGTTTACACGCAGATCATCCGAATCAGATGGTTTCCGCATTGCCTCTTCCGGTTCTGCCGGTTCAGGAAGGACGCCATCTTCAAACAGACCTTTTATTTGCTTGGCATCTAATGTTTCCACTTCAAGCAATGTTTGGGCCATAAGTTCCAGCTTATCTTTATGCTCGGTAAGAATTTTCTTCGCACGGTCATAACAGTAATTGATAAAGCTTTGCATTTCCTTATCAATCTCATAAGCAATGGTATCACTGTAATTCTGCTCGTTTTGAATATCACGGCCGAGGAAGACATTTCCACCGCCGCCACTGCTGAATTGCAGCGGACCAATTTTGTCACTCATTCCGTACTCGGTAATCATTTTGCGGGCAATACTTGTCGCACGTTCAAAGTCATTGGATGCGCCTGTGCTTACTTCACCAAAATTAATTTCCTCTGATACCCGGCCACCCAACAGACCTGTAATTTTATCAAATAGCTCCGGTTTGGTCATAAAGTAACGATCTTCTCTTGGAAGCATGACAGCATAACCCCCAGCTTGCCCGCGGGGGACAATGGTGACTTTATGAACCATATCGGCATCATCAAGGACCATACCGATAATCGTATGTCCACTTTCATGATATGCCACGATTTTTCGTTCTTTTTCAGAGATCACCCGGCTTTTCTTAGCAGGACCGGCAATTACACGATCGGTCGCTTCATCAATGTCAAACATGTCGATTTTATTCTTATCCCGACGTGCAGCGACCAATGCAGCTTCGTTTAGCAGGTTTTCCAAATCAGCCCCCGAGAAACCAGGGGTCCGCATTGCGATAACCTTCAGATCGACTGATTCATCAAGCGGTTTGTTTTTAGCATGTACTTTTAATACTTCCTGACGACCTTTTACATCTGGCCGGCCTACCGGAATTTGACGGTCAAATCGGCCCGGACGAAGCAATGCCGGGTCAAGGATATCCGGACGGTTGGTTGCAGCGATAATAATGATTCCTTCATTTGCTCCAAACCCATCCATTTCAACAAGCAATTGGTTTAAGGTTTGTTCCCGTTCATCATGGCCACCGCCAAGTCCGGCTCCACGTTGACGACCAACAGCATCAATCTCATCGATGAATATAATACATGGCGAATTCTTCTTCGCATTTTCAAATAAGTCGCGTACTCGTGATGCACCGACACCGACAAACATCTCCACAAAATCTGATCCACTTATGGAGAAAAACGGTGTACCTGCTTCACCAGCAACAGCGCGCGCTAATAAAGTTTTACCTGTTCCCGGTGGTCCTACCAACAGGACACCTTTTGGAATACGCGCACCAATAGTTGCAAATTTACGCGGATCCTTCAGAAATTCAACAACTTCTACAAGTTCCTGTTTCTCTTCATCAGCTCCTGCTACATCCTTAAAACGAACTTTCTTTTTATCTTCACTATACATTTTCGCTTTACTCTTACCAAAATTCATCACGCGACCGCCGCCGCCTTGCGATTGACTAAGAATAAAGAAGAAAAATAGTCCTATAATCAAAAATGGAATCATCGTCGTCAAAAAGGTAACCCACCCGCTTGGCTGTTCCTCTTCCTTGACTTTGAGTACGCTTTGTTCCTGCGCTTTTGCGGTTATATCAGCAACAATGTCAGTATTATCCGGGACTTGGGCAACGAATTGTTTGTCATCCTTTTGTAACGTCCCTGTTAAGCGAATAATCCCATTTGCAGGCTGCATCGTCATTTCGGCGACTTCACCATTATTTAACGATTGCATAAACTCTTCAACATTTAATTGTTCTGCTTGATCATTTTGTCCTTTAAATACTCCTATTACGCCAATAATGACAAGAAATATAAGGAAATAAAAGATCACATTCCGAAATAGTCGGTTCATTGCCTACCTCCTCCCAAGCGGGAAAAACTATATTACATAGTACCATATGAAAAAGTTCAAATACAACTAATTCCTCTTCAATAGCGTTAAATTTCTTACTGGTTTTTTATAGGTTAACACGATATGCTATCGGGAATTTGCTCTAAGGCCTTTTATTTTTCTCCGCCGTAAATTTTTGGCTTTAATACACCAATGTATGGCAAATTACGATATTTTTCCTGGTAATCCAGACCGTACCCAACAACAAATTCGTTGGGCACCTTAAAACCAATCATATCTGCTTTAATATTTGCCGTCCGTCCTGATGGCTTATCAAGCAATGTTACAATCTTAATGGACTTTGCTTTACGGTATTTAAACAAATCTACCAAATAGCTTAACGTTAACCCACTGTCAATAATATCTTCAATAATCAACAGGTCACGGCCCTCTACCTTTGTATCCAAATCCTTGACAATTTTCACTTCACCGGATGAACGCATTTCCCCGCCATAGCTTGATACATCCATGAAGTCCATTTCCAGATAGGTTTCGGTATACCGCAGTACGTCTGACATAAATGGTAATGCACCCTTTAACACCCCTACCGCTAACGGAAATTTGCCTTCATATTCTTCCGTCAGTTGCTTGCCGATCACAGCACATTTTTTGGCAATCTCCTCTTGTGAAACCAATATTTTTTCAATATCCTGATGCATTTTCAATCCTCCTGCAATGTCCCCTTCAAGTCGTTTTTAACAGTCTTTTGCGCTATTCTTATAACTCAGTTTAATCAATGAGGAACTGTTTGTCTGCTTTTTTGGCTGCCCTTTTTTCAAACCGATAAGCCAAAGGATCTCCCCATTATTATCGGTAACAATCGGCCATTTATCCCGTTCTTTTGGCGGAATTTTTGCATCGATAAAGATATCTTTCACCTTTTTACTGCCGTTTAAGCCCTTCCAGCTCATCCGGTCTCCAGCCCATCGTGTTCTAATATGTAGAGGCAATGCGATTTGATCTATTCCACAAACATATGTATCCTCCGTCCAGGTTGGCATATCCGTCCATTCAGCACTTATGATTGATCCGTCCGGCAAACGAATTTCTCCTGGAATATGAAGGGTTTCATGAATTGATTGTGATTCATGAACATGGAAACGAAAATACACTTTTTGGTAGGACTTTTCCACTTTAAGGTGTAATGGAAAGTCTACGCCAGTATTCGCTTTTTTACTTAATAATAACGCAAAAAACTGTTCCTCATGAGTATAGGACAAATCTTTAGGTAATTCATCATATAGATAGTTTAATATTAGATGATAGAACCTCCGTTGTAAAGCATTGGGAAAGGATTGAAAATGATCAATTTGAAAAACCGCTGATCTGTAAGTTTGATCCAATGTAACGACATCATCAAATAGCCGTTTTGCCTCTTCATGCAAAAACTGCTCATCTTGTTGCAAGGCATTACTTAAATGCTGTACTGTAGTATGTATATTATTATTTTTCACTTTTATTAACGGAACAATTTTTTTCCGGAAATAATTTCTGGTGAATTTGGTTTCATCATTTGTAGAATCCCGTCTTGGAACAATACGATGTTTTTTGCAATAGGTTTCAATTTCATCCTTCGTTACTCCCAGGAAAGGACGGATAATAAACCCACATGCAAATGGCCGGGTGACCGGAATTCCTGCCAAAGCTTTTACATTTGCCGAGCGCACAAGGGCCATTAGCATCGTTTCAACCTGATCATCCCCATGATGTCCAAGCGCCAGGTAATCAGCATGATATTTCTGCATTTGCTCAGCGAAAACCCGGTAACGTAATTCCCGTGCGGCAACCTCTACACCAATTTTTTTATTTTCCGCATAGGCGGGAACATCTACAGAGGTACCAAAAAATTCAATATCCCATTCTGCACATTTCTGCTGAACATATAAAAGATCTGCTTGGGATTGTTCACCACGCAGCTGATGATCAACTGAACATGCGATGATCTGCAATTGATATGATGTTCTTATCGATTCAAAAAAGTGCAGTAATGCCATTGAATCAGGGCCGCCGGATACTCCGATGATCACTGTCTTTTGCTTGGCCAGTAGTTGATGTTTGTTCATAAACGCTGTTACCGCTTCACGCATATATCAACAACCCCATTTTGAGGATGTTCAAAAAGTCCGGTAAAAATGACGTGCCTCTAAAAAAGATCTTCTGCCAAAATCGCCCACGTCCTGTTCTTTTTGAACACGCAATTATACTGATACGATCGTTACCATTATAGCATCCTGTTTCTTATGGAAGCAAAAGAGAGGATACGTAATAGAAAATTGATAAAACAGAAATCCCGGCAAGTTCGATTGCTATTGGTGTTTTCACTGTTGCATGATTTCTCATCATACGCCGTACAGGGGGCTTGTCAGGTTGTACCTGATAGAGTATTTTTGCGATATCTTCTTTCATTTGTGCACTCGTTTGGTAGTTTCCCTCTATTGCCTTTTGCAGACAGGACCGATACATCTTTAACGGTCGAATTCGATCAACTTTGTGAAGCAACTGTTTTTTTGGATGGGTATCTTTGCTAAATCGCTTTGGATAAAATATTTCTAAAAACACCATTACAAACGCAAACAAATCATAGCTTGGTTCTGCCTGACGCGATCCCATTCCCCAGTATCCTCGATCATAAAACTCGGTATATTCCTTAATTGCCCTTCCTTGTTTTGTTGTCCCCCCAACATCCACCCAACGAATTTTTACCGGCGAGGATAAAACCAGGAGATTATCTGTCTTTAAATCACCAAATATCCACCCTTGCATATGCAGCCTTTCCAAATCATCTAACAACTGCAGCATCAATACACCAATCCATTCACTGCCGTTACGCTTGATGAACGTGGAAATTTCTTCACCATGCAAATATTCCATGATATAAAATACATATGTTGTCCCTTGTGGTGATATCCAATCATCCACATCGAACAAAGAAGGTCCAAGTCGATATCCTTGGACCTTTGCCAGCGATTGTAATACATTGACTTCCATCGTCATCGATGCGCTGTTATCACTAATTTTTAACGCACGTTCTTTGCCATTATGTTCACAGAGATAGACAGATCCAATTGCACCACTTCCCAGTTTTCGTTTAATGACATAATGTTGGTGGTGCCACTTGCCTTGTATCGTCATACCTGCATATAAATCAATACCCTGTTTCTTCTTCTGCGACTGATTCATCTTCATGTTTAAAGCCCCTTAACAAGCTTTTTTTACCGAATTGATACATCGCCTCGCGAATGGCTGGTCCTGTCGGTGTAATCCCTCCACTTGTCAGTTTGGGAAATGCGGTTGAGACAGCATCAAGTTTAGGTGACCAGTCAAAAACCTTTTGAATATTTTTTCGCCGGCCTGGAAAACTATAAATACAAAACCGATTACGGCCAATTCGTGCATTTAAGCTGATAGACAGATCAATTAATGCCTCTTTTACTGTTGGCAGTTTGTCACCCATACTTGCGCTTGTGTCGACAAGCACAAGCACTTCTAAATCACATGTCTCACCCATATCTTCTACAACTTCCATGATCTCTCCGCGCTTTTGTGGTTCCAAATCATCCATCGATTGTTCCGGACCAAGGATTTGCTTTAATTCCTGATTAACAAACCCCTGCAATGTTTGCGTCATCGCCTGTTTCGTAACCGTTTGTACCGTTTGTACCAATGATTGTTTATACACCAATTGGCTGACACCATTTCCAGACAAAGCAATGTCTTCAATCTCTTGCAGTCCCTCCGGATCTTCAGTCTGATCATCGTCCAATATGCCGATAACATTCACTGTGATTCCTTGCTGGCCAGCAATTGCCGCCACAGCAGCCGGATCTTCTCCGCGGTTAGAGCATCCATCGGTCAGCAACAAAATTTGCTTTAGTGTACCCTTTTTCATTCGTTTACCTCCCAACTATTCCAGTACCATCATCACCAGAATACGAGAGGAATATACATCTACATCGAAAGACAGGTTCCTATTAAACCATGTTAAAAAGAGGGGAAATTCGATAGTGCAATTTTCATCGGGTCGTTGCATACGCTCTATTATTGTGCTTCCTTACTATAAGCAGGGATGTTTGCCCATTTTGGTGTATTCGTTTTGATTTTCGCTACCATGACGGTCATATCATCCTCAATCATCCCTGATCTGGTACGAACAACCTCCTCTAATAATAAATCAGCAATTTCTTGTGGGTCCTCCGTGTTTATTTCACGGATTTTTCGTTTCAACCAAAGATCTGTATTCTCTACATGCTTAGGGCCGTCGAAAATGCCATCACTCATCATAATCAGGATATCCCCTGCCTGCAGCTGTTCACTGACAATGTCCACATCGAACTCACGAATGATGCCCATTGGTAAATTACTTGCTTCAATTTTTATCATTTCATTGTCCCGTTTAATAAAGCTGGGTGTTGACCCGATTTTTAAAAAGCGGACGAACGCATTATGCAAATTGATCACGGCCAGATCCAATGTTGCATACATCTCGTCCGTCGACCGTAATGACATGATAGAATTAATTGATTTAATGGCGACTTTCTCCGGGATACCGGTCTGTAATATTTGCTGAAGCAACCGTAGTGTTTCATCGCTTTCTTCATGGGCTCGTTTTCCGTTTCCCATCCCATCACTAATAGCCATAGCATACTTCCCAGCCCCGAGTTCAATCGTTGTAAAACTATCACCGGAAATTAATCCACCACCTTTCGCAGCATTGGCTACCCCAGTTTCCACCACAAATTCCCTTGCTGAGCCAAAGGTTAGGTAGCAATAGCCATAAGGGATTGGTGAAATTTCTTCCTGTTTGACAACAATCATCTCATTCAATATATCTGAAAGCACTGGTGCAATTAATTTGCTGCCTTCTCCGTGATAATCGTAAAAGGAGACAGTCATTTCAATATCAACATTCCCTTTTTCCAGACAAAAAATATCCAGCTTGTCCAAATTAATGCCCATATGCTTTAATGCATGAACAATTTGCACCTCTTGTTTTTCATGTTGCTGTCTTTCTTTTACTATTTCCTTGGCAAAGTTCTCCATGACTTCAGAGACACCTTGCAGTTGATCTGCCACAAATCGCTTACTCTCCATTACCTGTTCCCTTAACTGTTGATTTGCTTCAAAGAACGTCATTTCATCCCGCATTGTATTCATTACCCGTTTTGACTTAACACAATGATTGGCAAAATCCCGATGCAATTTAATATTCGGCTCCTTGCCTTTATCAAGTTCATCTTTAATTTCACCCATCAATGAATACGTTTTATCAAATTCCTGCTGCCAGCATTTGTTTTTCATAAAGCAACTTTGACAGGTCTTTTCAGTTACCTGACTGAGGAAAAAATCGGTCTCCCGTTTTTTGTGAGTTTCCTCGTCAGGTATACCCTCTGTACTCGAGAAACTTTTTGACAGGGCGGCAAACACATTGGAGAATTGCTCCACCCGTTTTGCAGTTACATTTCGCACCTTTTGCAAATATTGTTCTTGCTCATTCGTGTATTCTTCTGTTCCGGGTATGTAACGTGACAATCGCTTAAACCAGCTTGCCGGGGTAAGAAAGAAGAAAGCAATCGCTATGGATGACTCTGTAATCGAAGGGATCAATGAGGAAGCGTCTCCATAAATACCAACCAGAAACGTTCCTACCAATAATCCAACACTGACACCGATCTTCTTTCCTTCCTTCAGTAATCCGCCTAGCAACCCGGAAAATGCGAGCAGACCCATTTGATAGAGGTTAGCCACATTTGCCAGGGATAGTATGAGGCCCGCAACAACACCAACTGTTGATCCGACTGCTGCCCCGCCCACATAAGCAAGCAGCAGGACAAAATAGCGTGAAAATATCTGCTCAAATGATGCATCATATATATGCCAGCCAATCATCCCTGTCAAGATGGAAGCAATTAAAATGATCATGCAGACAATCTCTTCATTTTTCAAGGTCGGTTTATACCTTTTTGGTGATAATAATGGGATACTCTGCATAAAAATTAATACTAATACCGTACCAAGCACACCCTCAACAAATAACAGCATCCATTCATACGATGTAAGCTGCCCCGCCAGAGAATAAAGAAACAATCGCGGTGCAATCGTAGATAGAAACACAAATAGCGGAATGATCATCTGCTGGTTATTTGCTTTTTTAAACACGCCAGCTAAGAGGACAAATAAAACCATTGATAATGTAACAAATATCCCCTGTGTGCCGGAATAGGTTAATGCTCCTGCAATGATGGCCAACATTACCTTGAGAGCATTTTTCTTGTGTGCAAACCAGATGGTCGCCAAAAACGCGACAGCAAATGGTGATACAGCCGATAAAATAACAGCTCGTCCAAGTAAAAAGCCAACAAGCACAAATAGCCATCCTTTTTCCAATAAGATGGTTTTACTTATAGATGGTAACTTTTTCTTCAGTTTGTGCCCGCTTTTTGCACCTTTTCCAATTGCTTTCGCTTCTACTCCAGTAATTGAATCCATCATACAATACCACTCCTTCTTTCAAGGATGTTCAAAAAGTCCGGTAAAAATGACACTTCGAATTTCTTTGTTGGCTTGTTTCTCCGCTGCTCATGTATCAAATTGCTCAGGGGATCTTCTGCTAAAACCGCCCATTCGGGCAACGCAGAAGTCAGCACATTCGTGCAAGCCCGTTCTCGAAACTACGCCGCCTCGAACTTCTCGGTCCTTTTTATCCTACTTTTGAACATGCACTTTCAGTTATTAAATCATAGGATAGATTCTTTTTTTGTCAAAACAACGGGGTGTATTCCCAAAATCGTTCGACTAAGTTTCAGCCAAATAAACAATTTTTCTACAAGTGTACAAGCAAGTTTATCGTACCAGCTGCTTTTGATTTACCTGATCGTGCCATCATTTAACCCAAAGCAGCGACAAATGATCGCGGCTAACCTTAAGATGTTTTGTCGTTCAATCCCCGTAAACTAGTGTTTATTACTATCGGGATTGCTCGAATATTGCATGAAACTTTCTAATATAACAAGGTGTTTTTTATTTATTCTGTATACGATCTATGCTATTGACACCTTAGTCTGGCTATTGTAATATGTCATTTGTGACTTATTTACGGCGGTGTAGCTCAGCTGGCGAGAGCGTACGGTTCATACCCGTAAGGTCGGGGGTTCGATCCCCTCCGCCGCCATTAACTTAAATAAAACCCCGCATAAAAAAACAGGTATCAACTTTTCAACAGTTGATACCTGTTTTTTGTTTTATTGGACAAGAGCATCCTAAATAGACAGCAGTTGCTATCCTCTTTTAGCACCTCGACCTCCACGTTTGGATTCCGTGTGCTTCTTTAAAGAGGCTAAACGGTCTTCGGAATCTTTGAGAAAGCGATTCATTTTGGATTCAAATGATTCAGTCCGCTCACGGGTGTTCCTTTGGCGTTGTGGCCGATCTTTTGCTTTCTTGATTGACAGACCAATTTTGCCATCTTTTTCGACATTGATGACTTTTACCTTAACCTCATCACCGACACTAAGATGGTCATGAATGTCTTTCACATAGTTATCGGCAACCTCACTAATATGAACAAGACCTGTTTTACCCTCCGCGAGTTCAACAAAGGCCCCAAAATTAGTAATACCGGTTACCTTTCCCTGCAGCTTGCTGCCTACTTCGATTGACATAAAAAAAATGCTCCTCCTTAAAAGTATAAAATATATAACTAATTAGTGCGGGTTCAAAAAGGAGATAAAAAGAACAGGATCGGCTAAGTTCTCAGGCGTCCTGTTGCAACGCCGACACTAGCACGTCTGAGTGCGTCGAAATTCCATGGTTCATTTTTACCGTACTTTTTGAACTTCCTCTATTATATTATAGCGACATACATGAAAGCGTGTCAATATGACGGATCTTCATCAGGAATTTTAAAAATGGTTTCCCCTTTGTCTGAGAAAAAATAGTTCGTTCGTGCTATATCCAGAACATAATCCTCATCTTTTAACAGTTTTATTTCCTCATTCAACGTTTTTTCTTCCTTTTGCAGTGTTGACAGTTTATCCTGCATCTCGGCATATTGTTCTTTTTTCTCCGCATGTATTGCCCGTTGTTTAACATGGTATGCAGTCATACTGCCAAAAGCGATGAAAACAACGATCGCAAAAAGCATCAGACGACGGATAAGACGCTTCTTTTTGTTTTTTTGGCGTTCCATATATGCATCATATTGTTGCATATACTCGGAATCCAAACGTGTTACTGTTTGTTTATTTGCCGACAAAGCCTTGCTACCTCCTTTTAAACTTGATATAATCCAAGCCCTTTTTACATATATTCTCCATTGTACTATAAAATCCTGCTGTTTTGTGTAAAAAGTTTCGGATATTTTTGGGCAGCATCCGATAAAGAAGTATCAATATCCATTTTATTGGGAAGAAAATGACTTTGACGACAAAAAGGAAAACCTTTACAAGGAGCTGAACGATAAATAATATCAGTGTTATTAACAATTGAATGATATATTTTATTGGCGCTATCACCAATGTCTTAATCAACTTTTCAATAAAATGGTAACACGTCAGGATAATCCGAATAAATAATTCCAGCAGACGTTTATATAGCGGTGCAAACAAAGCCTTGTAAGCAGCAAACCCCATAAATAGGGCGAGGAATACGTAAACACGTAATTCACCCGCATTAACAAGAAATAATACATAAAATAACAGCAGTACTTGTGACAGCCAAAAGGCAATCTCCATGAAATATAACATAAACCAATTGGATTTCCAATATGGCTTGAATCGCAGGAAGGTTTCCAGTGCCGCTCCCAAGTAGATACCACTAATAATCATGACGATCATTGTCAGGAACTGGACGTCTAATGTCATCGAAATAGCTTGCTAAAGATTCCTTTAGCTTTCTCCTGATGTTGTTCGTCTACATAGGAAAGCTCATATATTTTGCCTTTGATAGAAACTAGTCCTTCACCAACATCAAGGTTTTTCAATTGCAAGTTTTGTCCACGAATAATCAGGTAGCCCATTACCGTTTCCAATAAAAACTCTTCATTATCAAAACTATCTACCTCTTTAACACCGGAGATTTCCAGGTTTTTTCGGTTGTTAATTTTTATAAAATGATCTTGCTGTACGCTTTGTGTGGAATTTTTCTCATAATAATTCATATGCCTTGTCCCTCCTTATCGTTATTAGCTTATGAAAGGATGGACAAGGTTAGAACTTAACTTTTTTCTTCTTTGACAACCTTATATAAGTTTTGGGCCTCATCTTTTTTGACTGCTTCTTTCAACGCGGTTACTTCAACAGTTACCAGTTTTTGTCCGTATTGAATGGTAAGTATATCACCGATGGCTACATCAGTTGCTGCTTTTGCCTGGTTGCCATTTATCGTAATTCGCCCTTTATCTGCAATTTCCTTGGCAAGTGTGCGGCGTTTGATTAACCGGGATACTTTTAAAAATTTATCAAGACGCAATACTATCACTCATTTCTTTTTGCTTGATTCCAATATTGATCCATTTCTTCAAGATCGGCATCATGGATATCCTTATTTTCTTCGCTTAACCTTTGTTCAATAAAAGAAAACCTGGAAGTGAATTTTTGATTGGTTCGATTTAGGGCTAGCTCAGGGTTTATTTTATAATACCTGGAAATATTCGCAAGGACAAATAGCACATCGCCAAATTCACATTCTATCTCGTTATCGTTTCCTTGTTTAATCGCCGCTTGCACCTCATTAATTTCCTCGTTTAACTTGTCCCAAACTTCTCCAACGGATTTCCATTCAAACCCGACTTTACCCGCTTGTTTCTGTAAATGATACGCTTTGGTCAAAGCTGACATGCTCTTTGGAACACCATCCAACACAGATTTTCGCTGACCTTCTTTTTCTGCTTGCTTTAAAGCATCCCAGTTTCGATTGACATCGGCAACTGTTTTGGCCTCTTTATCGGCAAACACGTGGGGATGACGATGGATCATTTTATTGGTAATAGACCGAATCACATCATCAATTGTAAAATAACCGGCATCCTCACCGATTTGACTGTGCAGCATCACCTGTAACAGCACATCACCGAGTTCCTCGATAATCCCTTCATCATCCTGCTCATCAATCGCATCAATTAATTCATAAACTTCTTCAATCGCATATTGACGCAATGTCTCATGTGTTTGTTTCTTATCCCACGGACAACCGTTTGGCCCCCTGAGTGTTGCAATTACTTCACGCAGCCGGTTAAAGGTATGATGAAGGTAATCCGCTGCTACGGGCGGGATATAAACACTGGTTAAATTACTGATTGAAAGCCTGTGATCGAGTTCTTCCAATGGAATGGTTCGCAAATGTTCTTCCTTGCTTCCTGCCGCAACAATAATCGTAACCGGATAATCGGCTGGAAGATCTTCCAATAAGGCAAGCTTGATATTTGAGGCAACAAACTGATCATACACCTGACAGAAAATGATATGATGCGTATAATCGAGTTGATTCCGTTTAAATGATGTAGCATCAACAAATTGAAACCCGTCAATTGGATCTATTTGCAAGCTGGTAAACAAATCATCCAGATAGCTTTTCCCGCCCGCTATCGTAACTTCTGCCTGCTTTTGCTCCAGTAGCAATTGAACTGTTTTTTCAGCTAACATCGGGTGGCCCGGAACAGCATAAATCACCGGAGAATTTGCCGCTATGTCTATTAATTGGTCCGCAATCTCCTGGTAAACATTAGCGAACTGGTCTTTGGACTGATACACATCATCAAACGAGGCAAACATTACCCCTTCGTCCTGTAAAGCTGCAATAACCGGATGGTCCATTGTCCGAACATAAATTTTTTCCCGGGAATGAATCAGTTTTTTATAAATCCCCAGTGGCAACTGATCAAGATCCCCTGCCCCAAGGCCGATAATTTCTATTTTCTTCTCCATACGCAGACATCCTCTCCTTTGCCAAACCGGGCTAATAACGAGGAAAACGGGAGCAACTTTATTTCCTCTTTTGTAAATGCACCGATCTTTATGAGTAATAGCAAATAAACGAGCGCACCTGTTAATACAACCACCAGAACATAAATAAGTAAGCCAACCCTCGTCTCAATCCCAACCATGGTAGTGATTATCTGAATGAAAAAAAGGTAAACGGCCATCCCAAGTCCAGGTATTATCAAAGATCGCCATTTTAAGGATTTGACCAAGTGCAGTTTTGGCAATTTTCGTTTGAGTTCGATTAAGTCCAAACAGCACAAAACAAGTAGACTAGTGACCGTGGCTATTGCACTGCCTGTAAGACCCCATAATGGAACAAGCAACTGATTGAGAAGCCATTTAATCAATAGTGCCAGCAAAATAAACATCGCTGTACGTTTAACATACCCTAACCCCTGGAGGATAGAAGCAGCAGTAATCGCGACTGAACAAAGCAGGATAGCAACCACCAAAGTTCTAAGGCTGCCTGTCCCTTTATCATCCTGAAACAGCAGCATATTAACTTCCGGAAAAATCATCACTAACCCGATTGTTGCCCCAATCGCCAAGTAGATGCTGCACTTCATGGCGGCACGAATATGAAAATAAAATGGCCCGGGTGATTGGGAGCGTTCTTCTTTGCTGATGGAGGGGATCAATGCCAGGGCAAACGATGAACCAACCACTGTACCAAGCTGAATCAATGGCTGCCCCCTGTCAAACACACCTTTGGCTTCCATTGCCTCAAACGCAGACAGGCTATGTTTCACTAACCCTGGTACAAGTGTGAACGCATCCGCAAATTGAATCAGCAATAACAACATATGATTCAAGGCAGCAATTAGCCCAAAAATAGCTACCGTTTTTAAATAATATCTCCATGGTATCGGGAAAAAAACGGTACGATTCAGCAAATTTTGTTTCTGCAAACTTCCAATCAAGATGATAAGTGCAACCACGCCACCAGCAATCGCAGCAATTGCGGCTGCTGAACCAATATCATATATATGATTGTGTTTTCCCGCGATAACTGCTGCAGCAGCGATTATAATACAAACTCGCGTACATTGCTCACCAATTTGTGATAACGCAGTAGGTTTCATTTGATAATTACCTTGGGATACCCCACGTAACAATGCTGTAAAGGGAATGAATATAAAAACAAAGGCACTAAGCTTCAATCCCTGTTGCAAATGGATATTCCCCATCCAGCAGGCTATTGTATCGGCATTGAAATACAGAACAACAGCAATCGCTCCATTGATGGTGAATAAAATAAACAAGAGCGGAATATAAAAATTTGTAATGGAGAGCTGTTTATTCGCCCCTTTCATATCGACTGTTACCTTTGATATTGCCGAGGGAAATCCATACAACGATAAAACAAGGGCGATTCCGAGGATAGGATAGACTTGCTGATATATGTAAAATCCCAGGTCACCCGTCATATTTTGTAGCGGTATCCGATATCCGGCACTTAACAACTTACTAATAAACCCTGCCACTGTTAAGAGCAAGGCACCTTTTACTAATTTATTATCCATGTTGACATTATAGCATATATAAAAGGAGCAAGCGCCCGGTTAACAACGTACAACAAAAGTGGTCAGTCCCCCACCACTTTAATGCGTTAGTGTGGTGGGGGACTGACCCGGTTTATTCCATTTGTTTGGCAAGGAAGTGCGCAGCTGTTTCGGTTGCCTTTTGCTCCACATTGCTTAATGCATTTCCTTCCTTCGCATATATCATTACGCAACCAATCGGATCACCATTAGCAATGATTGGGCTGACACTGTAGGAAACAAGCTCTTCCTCATTACCCTCCAGGATTTCCAATGTGCTTGTTTCTGTCACGAATAAGGATGAACGATCCTGAATTGTTCTTCCCAGCTTGGTTCCAATGTTTTTATTTAAGTAATCTTTTTTAGAATCTCCGGCAACGGCAATAATCTCGTCTCGGTCACAAATAATAACGGGATAGTTTAATGAATCAAATAATGCTTCAGCATATTCCTGTGCAAAGTTGCCTAACTCGTTGATTGGGGAGTATTTCTTTAAAATCACTTCACCTTCCCGGTCAACAAAAATTTCCAATGGATCTCCTTCTCGAATTCGTAATGTCCTCCTGATTTCTTTCGGGATTACTACTCTTCCTAAATCATCAATTCGACGTACAATTCCTGTTGCTTTCATCTCTATGAAGCCTCACTTTCCTATGATGATCGTCTCCGGTATCCATTTCACTCGCTTCGTTCAAATGCGTCCGCCACTTTTTTCTTTCATTATCCTTGGTATGACACTCGAGCTTGTACAACAGAAGTTTTTTTATCTTTTACTCTAGCCCACTTATCACTATTTTTGAACGGTCATTTAAGTTCCGAATGTGAAAAAGCACCAGGTGTGATTTTAGTATAAATCATCTAGTAAGAACTATGCATAAAACACATTTTTTTCTAATTGTCCGTGTTCAAAAAGGAGGATAAAAAGGACCGAGAAGTTCAAGGCGGCGTAGCTTTGAGCACCGGAGTGTACATAAAAGGTACATGAGGAGCGGAAAAGCAAGCCAACGCAGAAATTCGAAGCGTCATTTTTACCGGACTTTTTGAACATCCTCTAATTGTCCCGATCAACAGTGGAAAGCCGATCCAATAACTCCGTCACAATATCATACCTTTTGTCTTTCGTTTTATTTGACCATTTAAATACGATCTTCAACTTTTTATCTTCTGTGCCAAGCTGTACTTCCCTTCCGAATTCATTCGCCAGTGCAAACAGTTTTGAACCATCAACCCGCTGACTGCGCTTATCCTCCATGAGCAGCTCGAGTTTGTTATTTTTCTCCCGGATGGATTCTATTCTTTCACGTTTGGCATACATTTTCAATTTGGAAACAATAAACAAATTACCCACTTCTTCAGGATAATCTCCAAATCGGTCAATTAATTCTTCTTGTAAATCAGCCAGATCGTCTGCAGATGTCGCCGTTTGGAAGCGTTTGTACATGTCAATTTTTTGTTTCCCATCTTTAATATAGCTTTGAGGAATATATGCATCCAGATCAATGTTAAGTTCTGGTTCAAAAGCCTTTATTTCGTCCAGTTCTTTTCCTTCCTTACGCGCATCAATAGCATCTTTTAACATTTGTGAATACATATCGAAACCTACTGAGTCAATAAACCCATGTTGCTGTGCGCCAAGCAGATTACCTGCTCCGCGGATCGATAAATCCCGCATGGCAATTTTAAACCCTGATCCAAGTTCGGTAAATTCTTTAATAGCCTGTAATCGTTTCTCAGCAACTTCACTTAATATTTTATCCCGTTGATACGTAAAGTAGGCATAGGCAACCCGGTTTGAACGGCCAACTCTTCCGCGCAATTGATATAGTTGACTTAGCCCCATACGGTCAGCATCATAGACAATTAATGTGTTGACATTTGGAATATCCACTCCAGTTTCAATAATAGTGGTGCTAACCAACACATCAAATTCACCTTCTAAAAACCCAAACATGACACTCTCCAGTTCCGACTCATTCATTTGTCCATGGGCAACACCAATTCTGGCATCAACGAGCATTCCGATTTCCCTGGCAATACGATCAATATTCTCCACACGGTTGTAAAGAAAGAATACCTGTCCGCCACGAGCCATTTCACGCTCAATGGATTCCCTAATAAAAACAGGGTTATATTCCATAACATACGTTTGAATTGGGAAGCGGTTTTCCGGTGGTGTTTCGATAACGGATAAATCACGGACACCCAGCATGGACATGTGCAATGTTCTTGGAATCGGAGTTGCTGTTAAAGTTAGCACGTCCACATTTGTTTTTAATTGTTTAATCTTTTCTTTATGTTTGACACCAAAGCGCTGCTCCTCATCGACTACCAATAAACCAAGGTCACGGTATTGAACATCCTTTGACAACAGCCTGTGTGTCCCGATAACAATATCAACTGTGCCTCGTTTCAAGCCCTCAAGTGTCTCTTTTTGTTGTTTCTTGGTTCGAAATCTGCTTAACAATCCAATCGTTACTGCCTGGTCTTGAAACCGCTCACGTATCGTTTCAAAATGCTGCTGGGCCAAAATCGTTGTTGGTACTAAAATGGCGACCTGTTTACCATCGACAACCGCTTTAAATGCTGCACGAATGGCTACTTCAGTTTTGCCATATCCAACATCTCCGCATAACAAACGATCCATTGGCCGTTGTCTTTCCATATCCTGTTTAATTTCTGCAATACAACGTAATTGATCCTCTGTTTCCTGATATGGAAAGGCCGCTTCAAATTCACGCTGGAGTTCTGTATCCTCGGAAAATGCATACCCTTTTCTTGCCTCACGTTCGGCATAAAGCTTGATCAGATCATCGGCAATATCCTCAACAGATGATTGCACCTTTCGTTTTACTTTGGTCCATTCACTTCCGCCCAGTTTATATAATTTCGGTTCTTTTCCTTCAGATGCAACAAATTTTTGTACCAGATCTATTTGATCGATCGGTACATATAGCTTGTCGTCACCGGAGTACTTAATCAGCATGTAATCATTGTGTAAACCATTGACTTCCAATGTCTCAATGCCGATGTATTTACCAATCCCATGGTTGGCGTGGACGACATAATCACCGATTTTTAGTTCCTGATAATTTTTTATCCGTTCAGCATTGGAAATTTTTTGTTTCTTTCGGGCACGTTTGGGAACCTTTTTAAATAATTCATTTTCTGTGATAATGACTAGTTTATGCATGGGAAATTCAATACCACTGCTGATATGGCCAATGGTTATGATTGGTTTGCTTACCGGTAAAGTTAGCTGCTTAACTACCGTTGCATCCATATCATAATCAGAAAGAATGGCTTGAACCTTCTCTGCACGTTGTTCATTAGGAGCTATAATCACAACGGAATAGCCACCTTTTTCCCAACGTTTTAATTCGTTTTGAAATAAGTTCATTTGTCCATGAAATTCTTGCATCGCCCGCGTTGATAAATTGATGATATTTTCCGGCTGTGTGTTGGGAATATGCCGCAGAAACACTGACATATATAGACGCTGCCGCTGCTGCATCCCATCGAAAATATCATGCCAATCAAAGGAAAATGTATGATGTTGTACCATTTGGTTGGAAGCCAGTAAACTGCTGTACCATTCCGCCTCTTCCGTATCCAAATGGGTTGCGGTTTCCTGGATTCTGCTCATTTCATCGAGTACAATCAATCCATCATTTGGCAAATAATCTAATAAACTAGCAGGGTTATTATAGAGAAACCCGATGTATTTGTTCATTTCCGGAAAATGTTCAAGATTGCGCAAGCGCTCTAAATCTTGTTCGATTACCTCATTTAGTTTTTCCTTTCCTTCATCGGTTTTTATTTTTCCGAGTGACTTTTGCAATGCATTCTCCAGCCGTTCCGCACCTGCGATAATATCTTCCTCTGTTAATAAAAGCTCTGTCGCAGGTCCAATTTTGATGCTGTTCAGCTTTTCCATCGACCGTTGTGAATCGGCGTCAAAATAACGGATCGAATCTACTTCTTCATCAAATAATTCAATACGTACCGGATTTGCTTCTGTTACGGGATAGATATCAATAATACCACCACGTATACTAAATTCACCCGGCGCATTGACCATAGGCTGACGTTCATATCCCATATCTATTAATGATTGGATATATGACTGAATAGCAATTTCCTCACCAAGGTTAAATGGCAGCTGGTATTTACGCCAATAGCTTGAAGGTGGCAGCATTCGTTTTAACGCCGCCACCGGTGCAATCAGAATACCTGATCTTTTTTCTGACCACGCGGATAACGCCTCGATTCGCTGGCTTCGTAATTCAGGACTGGCCACCGCAATTTCCGAGGCAATCAATTCGTTAACCGGGTATAAATAGATATCATCGTCGCCAACGAACGCTGATAAGTCGTCATATAACTGCTGAGCCTGCACTAATTGGTGTGTTACCAGCAGTATTGGTTTGTTTATCGATTCATTAATGATCGAGACAAGCAAACTTCTTGCCGAGCCTGACAACCCGGCTATAAGTTGTTCTTTCATGCCATTTTTAACCCCGGTTATAATGGACTGTATATCTTCTTTTGATTGTAAAAATGCATTAATCCCTTTCATCGTAAACCCCCGTAAGCTTCAACCGCAAAAATGCCTTGGCCATAGAACCAAAGCTGTTTTTCGCGTTTATTATTGAATAAAATAGTCCAATTCATGATACTGCGGATTAGCTCCCAAAGACGCTTCACAGTTTTCGCAAATTGTCTTAATCTGAACGTCACCATCTTCTTGATAGTCAACCATTTCCTTCTTGTCCGCTACAGATAGTTTATCCAGGCCAAGCATCGCTTCATCAACTACCTGCTGGTTGATTCTTCCGACAACTTGGCCGCAATGCCTGCATCGATAGACAATGGACATATGTATACCTCCTCAAATAACATGGGGTACCATAAAGTTTATCCGAAAAGCCGTATTTTATACTTCCTACACTGTCACATTATCTATTTCTGTATAGCGGATATATTATGCATTAAAATCATTCATCACTTCAATAAATGGTTTCTCCAGCCATTGTTGACATGCATCTGCTGCCTTTTTAATACTGGCTGTCACATCTTCTCTTTGTTCCTTTGTAAAAGTGCCTAGCACATAATCAACAACTGGCATTGGTTCAGCAGGCCTGCCTATTCCAATCCGTAACCGGTTAAATTCTTTCGTCCCCAAGTGATCAATAATCGAACGAATACCGTTATGACCACCATGGCCACCTTTTTGTCTCAAGCGGATTTTACCAGGAGGCAGATCCAAATCATCATAAATAACCAATAGCTCATCAGCGCTTATATGGTAATAATCCATAAACGGCCGGATCGACTCACCGGAAAGGTTCATGTAGGTTTGCGGCTGTAACAATAAAACTTTCTCACCTGAAATGAATTCTACTGTAAATTTGCCATTAAATTTTCCCTTTGTTAAATCAGTATCAAACCGGTGAAGTAGTTCATCGATAACCATAAACCCAATATTGTGCCTGGTCTTGTTATATTTTCTGCCTGGATTACCCAATCCTACGATACACTTCATGTTACTTCTTCCTTTTCACTAAAGACCTTTATAAAGCGGGATTACATTCAAGTGAGGGTATCCCTTCTACCTCCGCCAAATGTACTTTACCCTCCTTTTTAGGCAAACAGCTACTAAAGGAGGGTTATTATCCATTCTATTGTATTAGATTTATTTTAGGTAGGAATGCTGGATAATGTGTCTTCCAGCATTCCTAAATCATATCTTACTCTTCTTCCGGTTCAGCGTCTACCAATTCAGGCTGAGCATTTTCGTCAGGCGCTTCCTCTACATCGCTAACCGTATCCGGTGGTACAATTGTTGCTATGGTTGTCTCCGGATCGTCAAGGAATTCATAAACATTACTTGATGGTAAATCAGCAATTGCAATGCTATCACCCATACCAAGATCGGTAACATCGACACTAATTTCATCTGGAATATCAGCAGGTTTTGCACGAACTTGAAGTTCATAGAATGGTTGCTGCAAAACGCCACCTTCTTTTACTCCGGTCGGCTCTCCATTCAATTTCAATGGAACTTCAACATCCATTTCCTGAGACATATTAACGATATAGAAATCAGCATGTAATAATTCATCCTTGATTGGATCCATTTGATAATCGTGCAGCATAACATCAACAGGTTTGTCATTTTCAACATCAAGCGAAATGATGGAGTTTCTGCCTTCATCACGAACGGTCTTATATAATGCTAACGTATCTACGGAGATAGATTTAGCTTCTTTGTCCTTCCCATATACAACAGCAGGAATATGTCCTTTTTCCCTGATTGCCTTTGTAGTGGATTTTTTATGATCCTTTCGAGTTGCTGCTTTTAACTTTACTGCCATATTCATCATCCTCCAATTATTTGAACCTAAGATTATTAAGTTTTCTTGAATTATGCTAAATTACTGGTTGTTACTTTCAAAAAAGTCTTTGCCAAAGTAATAAGGGCTAGTATAGTTATTTCCCGAATAGATATGATTCTAAACCTTTAATCGAACAAGATACTCACAGATTGCAATTCGTGTACACGAATAATGGCTTCACTCATGAGTGGTCCTACTGATAATTCCTTCACTTTATCAAATCGTTTCTCCTCTGGAAGTGGTATCGTGTTTGTTACAACCAATTCCTTGATCGATGAATTTTGGATGCGCTCAATTGCCGGCCCGGACAATACTGGATGGGTACAGCAGGCATACACATCTGTAGCACCGTTTTCAATCAAAGCCTCGGCTGCCAAAGTAATCGTACCAGCTGTATCGATGATGTCGTCAATCAGAATGGCCGTTTTTCCCTCGATATTTCCAATAATGTTCATGACTTCAGCTACATTGGGTCTTGGTCTGCGCTTGTCAATGATACCAATTGGTGCTTTCAGTCGATCAGCCATTTTTCGTGCCCGGGTCACACCGCCATGATCTGGTGACACAACCACAATGTCGTCCAGATTCTTTTCCTCAAAATATTGTGATAGAATTGGCACCCCTTGCAAATGGTCTAT
The DNA here is from genome assembly GCF_040812445.1 of Lentibacillus sp. L22. NCBI lineage: Bacteria > Bacillati > Bacillota > Bacilli > Caryophanales > Bacillaceae > Lentibacillus > Lentibacillus sp. L22. Next base: position 28,542 of record NZ_JBFNXI010000005.1, read on the forward strand.
TGGTGTATCAAAGAATCCCTGTATTTGCGGCGCATGTAAATCAAGGGTAATCATCCGATCAGCCCCAGCAGTTTCATATAAATCGGCTACAAGTTTGGCTGTGATTGGTTCTCTGGCCCGAGCTTTACGATCCTGGCGTGCGTACCCATAGTAAGGCATTACGATATTAATCGATTTTGCTGATGCCCGTTTACATGCGTCAATCATAATCAACAGTTCCATGATGTGTTGATTGATTGGAGCACAGGTCGATTGTACAATGTATACATCACAGCCACGTATACTCTCCTCGATATTTATTTGAATTTCACCGTCACTAAATGCCGACACCGTACATTTGCCAAGGGAAGTACCGATATGGTCGGCAATTTCTTCTGCCAGTTGCCGATTTGAATTTAGTGAAAACACCTTTAAAGCTGGATCTTTATAGGTTGATGTCATGAGAAAAAAACCCTCCGTTAATCTTTTTGTCTGCCTTTTAATTTTGCGACATAGCCTTCTTTGTTCGTCTGTCTGGAACGTGCAACAGATAATGACTCCGCTGGTACATTTTTGGTTATGGTCGATCCTGCTGCAACATATGAACCCTTACCCACTGTAACAGGTGCGATTAAATTGGAATTACAGCCGATGAATGCATCATCTTCTATGGTTGTTAAATATTTATTTTTGCCATCGTAATTAACTGTTATCGTTCCACAGCCAACATTTACATTACTGCCAACATTTGCATCGCCTATATAACTCAAATGGGAGAACTTGCTTCCATCACCGAGGGTCGACTTCTTCACTTCGACAAAATTACCCACCTTTACCTCATTTCCTATTTCTGCCTCAGGTCTAATATGTGCATAAGGACCAATTTGTACCCGGTTACCAATGTTACTCTCCTTGGCAACACTTTGCCGTACAACGGTTGCCTTCCCGATGGCACAATTGGAAATTTCTGTATGCGGGCCTATAAGCGCATTTTCTTTAATAGACGTTTTTCCAGTAATAATCGAACCTGGGTAAATCGTTACATCCCGGCCAATTGTTACGTCTGGGCCAATATATGTGTTATCTGGATCCATGATGGTAACTCCATTGCGCATATGTCGTTCATTAATCCGTCTTTTCATGACTTTCTCCGCATAAGCCAGGGCAACCCGGTCATTAACACCGAGGGTTTCATCATAATCTGCAGTTTGAAATGCACTTACTTTTTCCCCTTTATTGCGAATAATTTCTATCACATCGGGTAAATAATATTCCCCTTGCGCATTATCATTGGATACCTCTTGTAATGCCTGAAAAAGAGTTTGATTATCAAAACAATATGTAGCTGTATTTATTTCATTAACAGCACGCTCTGTCTCATTTGCATCCTTATGTTCAACTATTTTTTCCACCTCACCGGTCTGATTACGAATAATTCGTCCATATCCGGCCGGGTCTGGTGCCTTTGTTGTTAAAACAGTAACCTTAGCCCCTGTCTTTTCATGGTGATCATAAAGCGCTTGATAGGTTGCACTGGTAATCAAAGGGGTATCGCCACATACGACAATGGTTGTACCGGTTTTATCACCTAATAGCTCTTCTGCTTGTTGAACAGCATGACCCGTTCCAAGCTGTTCTCTTTGGGTAACAAACTTACTTCGATCACCGATTTGTTCCATCACCTGGTCAGCTCCAAACCCAACGATGGTTACAATTTCATCTAAATTAACGGATTGTAATTGATCAATAACGTGTTGTACCATTGGTTTACCTGCTACCGGATGAAGGACCTTATAAACATCTGATTTCATCCTTGTGCCTTGTCCTGCTGCCAGAACTATACAAAAGCGTTTTGCCATGAGGTAACCTCCATTCTAATTATCCATTATGAATATATCTCAAAAAGCCATTAATTTCAACAAACACCTTCCAAAGGTTCTGGGCAATATCTGTAGTTAAAGACAAAAAAAGAGACTAATCATAGTAGATTAGACCCTTGTTATATCAGTTTTCACGAAGCACCTGCTTCCTCATATTCCATTTCTTCTCCAACACGGCGATACTCCTCTAATACAGCGGTTTGAATCTTGCCGCGAGTACCCGAATTGATCGGATGTGCAATATCGCGGAATTCTCCATCTGGAGTACGCTTGGATGGCATGGCAACAAACAACCCATTATTTCCATCAATAACACGGATATCATGGACAACGAACTCCTGATCCAATGTGATCGAGGCAATTGCCCGCATTCTTCCCTTAGTAGCAACGCGGCGTAATCTTACGTCAGTAACTTCCATGATGTTTCACCACCTTTTCTTTTTCCCTTTTAAACTCATTACCAATATTCAACAAAAATTAGATAATTCCTGCCTAATATTAAAAAAAGTTTAAAATATTCATATGAAGATCATAGAAAAGGACGTGAAAAAGGAATGAATGATACGGCCCATCAAATCCCCGGCTGCCGGATCAGGATTTAAAGATATTCCCTGCAAGAACTTGGATTTGTTTATGCTTCATGTCAACGTTCTTAATCTTTACTAGTGATGTATAATCTTCCACCAAACGATCTTCTTCTTCATCATCCGCTTCGGCCAATACACCAATTGCCTTTACCTTTGCATTAAATTCATCAAGCATACTGATCATCCCCGTAATGGTTCCCCCGGCTTTCATAAAATCATCGATAATGCAAACATTGGCACCTTCTTGTAAGCTTCGTTTTGGCAGCACCATCGTTTGCACTTTTCGCGATGATCCGGATACATAATTAATGCCAACTGAAGATCCTTCCGTTATCTTAGGATCTCTGCGGACGATAACCACAGGAACATCTAAAACCGATGCAACAGCATATGCCAAAGGGATCCCTTTTGTGGCTACCGTCATCACCACATCGATTGTCAATGAAGAGAAAGAAGCAGCCAAGACACGACCAATTTGTCGGACCGTTTTTGGGTTACCCAAAATATCAGTCATATACAGATATCCACCAGGCAAAATACGATTCGGATCTTCCAATGTATGGCACAACTCATCAATAAACTGTTGACCTTTTTCTTGAGCATAATCCGGCATGTAACTGACTCCGCCTGCTGCACCAGCAACTGATTGCAAATGACCTATGCCTTCCTTCCTTAGCACCCTGTCTACGATAACAAGATCTTCGCTAATGGAGGATTTTGCTGCTCCATATTTCTCGGAGAAATACGGTAATGATGTATGTGTCTTTGGATTTTCCAAAAAATAATTGGTTAATGAAACCAGACGGTCACTTCTTTTCATAACTACACCTCTAAAGCCGAATATTTACTTTTAAATATAACACCTTTATACGTATTCTATCAAGACTTACGCTGGTCAAGCAGTCGGACAACGTATACTTCCTCGCAAAACCCTCGCAAACCATTATAAACACGCCTGGCTTTACTAAAGTGTTCCACCAGGCCGACAATAGTTGGTCCACTTCCGCTCATTAGTACACCGTTAACCCCTGCTTGTATCATTTTTTCTTTAATCTGTTTCACTTCCGGATGCAAACGAAAAGTGACACTCTCCAGGGCATTGCCAATATTCAACACTAGTTTAACAAAATCCTTCGTTTCGATGGCCTGGATGATTTCATTCGTATTTGGATGAGAAATTTCATCAATGCATAATTTTTGAAAAACACCTCTGGTTGATACACCGATATTCGGTTTGGCTAAGACGACATAACAAGGCGGCGGAGAAGGTAACTCATAAATACATTCTCCATGTCCCGTTGCAAGTGCTGTCGTGCTATATACACAAAATGGAACATCGGAACCAATGTCCTTACCCAGATTAGCTAATTCGCTTAGCGGGGCATTTATCGACCACATCCGGTTAAGACCACGTAACACCGCAGCAGCATCACTGCTCCCACCACCAAGGCCGGCTGAAACAGGGATGTTCTTTTCGATTTTAATTCGTACACCTTTATTGATCTGATAACAGCTTTTAAATGCTAGTGCCGCCTTATAAGCCAGATTCCGTTCATTATTGGGTACGTATTGATTATCAGCTGATATTTCGATCCGATTTTCAGCCAGCGGATATAATTCAATACGATCCACCAAATCGATGGCTGTCATGATCATTTCTACCTCATGAAAGCCATCGTCACGCTTTCCGAGCACATCTAAAGATAAATTAATCTTGGCCGGCGCCCTCTCAAAATGAATCATCTCCGTCACCCACTTTATAAAACTATAACAAATTGTATCATAAAAAGAAAAGCGAAGTGGGCTTGAACAGAGACGTATCCGTTGGTTTCTCCTAAAAAACAAAAGGCAAACCCACTATTAGGGTCTGCCTCCTTGTTGCATATTTTGCTCGGCTATTTCAATTGCTCGTTTCACCATATTACCGGCATCCCGTGCCTTAATGCCACCCCAGCCTTCTTCCTGCACCGTGTCGTAAAAACCTAACTCTTTGGCAATTTCTTCTTTCAATTGGTCCGACATGATTCCACGTCTACCCATGAAAGAACTCCCCCTTCTTGTTTGAGCTTTCTTTCTTACGACACTTATAGCATTTGCTGGTATTAAAAACATACACCAGTTATTTGTTTGTAAAACAGGAAATAATTGATCCTGACCGAATTCATCAATCGTGTCAATACATTGGATTTGAATATTCCGACATCCCATCAAAAAGGAAAAGCAGTAAACATTATGTCTACTGCTCCATCAATATCGCTTTTGTTCTGTCATCTTGAAAACTCAGTTCTACTGTCTCTGTTAAAACGTCCGCATAGCTGTATGAAACACGTTCGAATGCGTTCTCGTCTTGATCAAGTTCAACAATGAAGACGGAAGGATACGTTTCAGCCAACACACCATATCGTTCGATCGTTTTCCTTCTACCTCCATTGGCTTTTACCTTTAACCGCCTACCCTTTCGACCCTCAAGACCTTGCTTAATTTCGACTAATGTTTTTGCCACTATACTCCACCTCACTGGATTAATCATACCATACATTTGTTTTATCGTCAAATAAAATCCTTAATTATAACAATATACCTTTTTCCCTGTCAACCATTAAAATAAATATTTACCTTATTATTTTACAAATAGGCAAAAAATATGTATAAAAATTAAAATGAATTTCCGGTTGATGGGGAAATATCAACTGGAAATTCATTTTAGATCCTATTCAAAAAAGGATGAAAAAGATCCCGACAAGCTTCTACGGGAAGTGTTGGCACGCAGCCGTAGTTCTCCTGTACGACAGACTGGATCTCTTAAGCATCCTCTTTAGTTTTCATACGATTCATCCTCTATATACGGCATTCCGGTTCGCAGCAATCCCCTTGTTTCTACACCACCCATACCCTTTTCACCTGACAGGGTATTGCGCAATGCATCCAACACACCCACCTTTTCCATAAATGGCGTATAAGCAATCTTTGCAACAATATAAACCGGATCAAGCGCATGTATGTTAACTCGTGAAGGGGAACTGGCAAAATTCGCCCCTGCCCGAATAAGTGATTCAAAATGAGACTGACAGGCACCTGCAAAGATAACTAGCTGATCCAATTGCGGGATAATTTGTCTCGCCTCCCGAACCGTATCCACAAAATATCTGGAATGACGATATGCCTGAAGATCCTTTTTTACACCTTTATTCTGTGAAAACGAGTCATGTCCCGTTATAACAATCATATCCGGCTGAATTTTTTCTACAAGCCCACCAATTTCGAAGGGCATTTCCTTTTCATGCAAATGAATACCATGAACTTGTAAGCCGATTCGGTGGTATAGTTCAATACATTTCTTTAAATATATTTTGTCACCATCCACATGTAATACCTTAGCCGGCAATTGAAAATGTTTGGTTGGATAAGTAAACCCGCCTGTTGACTGATAATCACGTTTTTCCTTCATTAATTGATAATCCTGGCGAAAAAGCCGATAAGATGATTCCTCTTTTTCTTTCACTTTTTTTCGTCGTTTATCCAATTCCCGCTGCTCGACAAGAACAAGATCATCAACCGGTGCATCCGCTTCAAGCCTTATGTCTTCCCCGTGAATAATGACAACATCACCCTGTTGTGACGAAACACGAAATAATATATCGTGCTGATATGATTTACGTGTAACCAAATCTCCAATAACAAAGTCCATAAAAACACCTCTCCAGCCTTCAAGAATGAAAGCACCCACTGACATAGCCTATGTTATAGCACTGGCTTTGGTGAGAAGAAAGCTAAAAAACGGACGAAATAGTGCGAAATGAAAAAGAGCTATTGCCTTATAAGACAATAGCACGCATGAAGATTATGTCACAGCCTGGTAAAAGTATTGGCAAGGACAGCGAACTCCTCTATTGTTAATGATTCCCCGCGTCTTGTGCCGTCAATTCCGGCTTTATCCAGCAATTGGTTAACTTCCTCTTTGCTAAAGGACTTGGCAAAGTAATTGGTTAAGTTATTTCGCAATGTTTTTCTTCGCTGGAAAAATGCCGCTTTTACCAGCGTAAAAAAATATTCCTCATTGATCACATCAACTGGCGGGGTTTCTCTTATTGTCAGTTTTAATACACTTGAATCGACATTGGGTTGTGGCATAAATACACTGTTCGGCACCTGCATAACGATTTCGGCATGTGTATAGTATTGTACTGCAATCGATAGGGATCCATAGCTTTTGGAATTGGGCACTGCTGCCATCCGTGCAGCAACCTCTTTCTGAATCATGACCGTTAAACTGGTAATCGGCAAGTTCTCTTGCAGTAGCTTCATCAGAATCGGTGTGGTAATATAATATGGCAAATTAGCAACGATATGAATGACCTGCCCGGGTGTAAAGTTATCCTTAATTACCTGGATGACATCTGCTTTTAATATGTCCTGATGAATGAATTGCACATTATTATACTGTTTTAATGTGTCATCCAGGATGGGAAACAGGCGCTGATCAATTTCAAAGGCAACTACCTTTTTGGCATGGATCGCTAGTTGTTCGGTTAAGGCACCAATACCGGGACCAACTTCAATAACCCCGGACTCATGATCAATACCTGCCTTTTTAATGATATTTTCAAGGATATTGACATCAATTAAAAAGTTCTGGCCAAGACTTTTTTTAAACTGAAATTGATATTTACGAAGAATTTCCCTTGTTCGGGTTGGCGTTGCAATATAATTATTATTCACGATTGTTTTCCTCCTGAAGCACATGCTTGATTGCCTGTTCAAATTGGCTTCGTGTGATTTCAAACATGCCCAGTCGTTTTAGCAACTGTTTCCCATTCACATGCCCAATTTGCAAGTGTTTGCCCAACCTATCCCTTCTTGAACTGGCATGTATCCCGCCAATCAAACCATAATCAATAAGGTCCTGCTTCGTAATATTATTCGGTTTTGTCTCAGCTATTTCATAGACGTGGGCCAAGGCACGTCTGATTGCAGTAACAGACGCATGCTCGATTCCCAAACTTTGACGATCGGAATGTTTTGCCCGTGCATCCGCTTGTTTTAAGAAGGCATGCTTGCACCCGGGAACCTCCTGATTAATGATATGGCGAATCCGTTCCCCGGGATAGTCGGGATCGGTAAAAATAATGACGCCGCGTTTATCCTTTGCATGCTGTATCTGCTGCAATATTTGCCTGTTAATTGCAGACCCGTTTGTTTCGATCGTATCAGCATGAACGGCTTGGTGGATTTTTGCCGTATCATCCCGACCCTCCACAACAATAACTTCCTTTATTTTCACTATCATTCCCCATTCCCTCATGTATTTGTAACATCTGCTTTTGTTATTATAGTCAATTTACGATGTGTGTTTTAAGAGATACGAAAGAGAGAAAAGGCATTCTCCGTTGTGATCTTGCTGATTTCCTCAAAAGTTTTCCCTCTTAGTTCGGCAATTTGTTCAGCGACTAATTTAACATATGCTGGTTCATTCCTTTTTCCCCGATTAGGATGCGGAGCTAAAAAGGGTGCATCTGTTTCAATTAAGAGCCGGTCGCTCGGAACCTGTATAGCTGCTTCTTTCGGTAATGGTGCATTTTTAAAAGTAACCGTACCACCAAAAGAAATATAAAAATTCATATCCAGGCAAGTTTGCAGGTAATCAGCGGAAACGTTATAACAATGCATAATACCCCCAACCTGCCTGGCATCCTCCTCCTCTAAAATCGCTAATATATCTTCTGTTGCCTCCCGATTATGAATAATAATCGGCATGTTTACTTTTTTGGCGAGTCGAATCTGTTTACGGAACACATCCTTTTGTACATCTTTTGGTGATTTATCCCAATGATAATCTAGTCCCGTTTCACCAATGGCCACCACTTTTGGATGGGCAGACAGCTCCTCAATCCAGGCCAACTCCCTCTCTGTCATATCAATCGCGTCGACAGGGTGCCATCCAACTGCGGCATAAATGGTTTCATATTGTTCAGCAAGTTCGATTGCAAGCGGAATGGTTTCCCGATCAAATCCAACAACGACCATATATTTAACCCCGCTATTAAATGCTCGTTCGATTACCTCATCGCGATCCTCGGCGAATTGCTCTACGTTTACATGCATATGTGTATCAAACAACATTGACAACTTCCTCCTTTGTGTCTGAAAAAGGCCATATCCTTCCTTTGGATATGACCTTTTAAGCTTAACGTATAAAATTTCCTGGGCATATAACTGAAAAGGCCGTCCAGCTTTAGCACCTGTTGGCTAATTTTATTTTACAATCGAACCATTAGGCAATGTCTGTTCAACGGTCGCCAGTGCCAATTTGCCTTCCGCTGACTCTCCGGAAAGAATCATTCCTTCAGACATTTCACCGCGCAGTTTCACCGGTTTTAAGTTGGTCACACAAATAACCTTTTTGCCGATAAGTTCTTCTGGCTGGTAATGCTCGGCAATACCAGAGATGACTTGGCGCTTTTCTGTTCCTAAATCAAGCTGGAATTTTAAAAGTTTGTCAGCCTTTTTCATTTTCTCTACCTTGATAACTTCGGCGACTCGCATGTCCAGTTTCATGAAATCATCATAGACAATTTGTTCTTTTGTCTCAGGCTGCTGTGTTTTTGTTGCTTTTTTCTCTTCAGTCGGCTTTTGCATCATCGCTTTTATCGCATTAACCTCAGCTTCCACATCCAGACGCGGGAAAATCGGTTTACCTTTTTCCACCTTTGTTCCAGCTTTAATTTGTCCTTTTCGGTAGACACTATCCCATGCTTTTAGAGCGTCATCTTTGATTCCCAGCTGTCTAAAGATTTCTGCTGGGGACTCAGTTAAGAACGGTTGTAGCATAACAGCGGCGATACGTAATGATTCTGCTAAATGAGCCATCACATTGCCAAGCCGTTCTCTTTTGTCTTCATCTTTAGCTAAGATCCATGGCTCTGTTTCGTCAATATATTTATTTGTCCGACGAATCAATTGCCATATGGAAGAAAGAGCAACTGAAAACTGCATGTTCTCCATGGCATCTTCTACCTTGTTAACCGTTTCATCCGTCAATTGCTCGAGCATCTCGTCAGCCGCTGTTTCTGACGCTTTATACGCAGGCATATTTCCATCAAAGTATTTTTGGATCATGGCTACTGTGCGATTTAATAGGTTACCCAGGTCATTGGCCAAATCATAGTTCGTTCGTTCAACAAAGCCTTCTGGCGTAAACACCCCATCTGCGCCAAATGGTACTTCCCGTAACAAATAGTAACGCAATGCATCTAATCCATATCGATTGGTTAGACTGATTGGATCAACAACATTCCCTTTTGATTTGGACATTTTGCCATCCTTCATCAAAATCCAGCCATGGGCAAATACTTTTTTCGGTAACGGCAAATCCAATGCCATTAGCATAATAGGCCAGTATATCGTATGGAAGCGCACAATTTCTTTACTCATCAAATGCACATCGGCCGGCCAATATTTTTGAAACTTTTCATCATGGTCGGTTCCATAGCCTAATGCGGTAATATAATTGCTTAATGCATCAATCCAGACATAAATCACATGTTTAGGATCTCCTGGCACTTTAATACCCCAATCAAACGATGTACGGGATACAGCCAGATCCTCCAGTCCAGGTCTGATAAAGTTGTTAAGCATCTCATTTTTCCGGCTTTCCGGCTGGATGAATTCAGGATGTTTATCATAAAACTGGACAAGCCGATCGACATACTTGCTCATTTTAAAGAAATACGATTCCTCTTTAACTTTTTCTACAGGACCACCGCAATCAGGGCAATGACCATCTTCTAATTGTCGTTCGGTGAAAAACGATTCACATGATGTACAATACCAGCCTTCGTATTCATCCAGATAAATATCGCCTTGTTCCAGCAACCGGGAAAAAATTTTCTCGACCGCTTGTTGATGACGCGGCTCGGTAGTGCGAATAAAGTCGTCATTTGTTATCTTCAATTTTTTCCATAATTCCTGTATCCCACTAACGATATCATCCACATATTTCTGAGGAGAGACACCTTTTTCCTCTGCCTTACGTTGAATTTTTTGTCCGTGTTCATCGGTACCAGTTAAATACATCACATCAAACCCGCGTAATCGTTTATAGCGTGCAATCGCGTCACCAGCTACTGTAGAATAAGCATGTCCAATATGCAAATTCCCACTAGGATAATAAATTGGCGTCGTGATATAAAATGTCTTCTTTTCGTTTGGCATTATTTTACCTCCTACGACTAAATTCCTCTTTCTATTGTAGCGATTTTATCACAAAAATTCCATTTTAGGGTTATAAGAGCGTGAAGGGAACCGTTTAATGGTATGGATTCTATCGTTTAATTAATTTTCACATTTATTTTAATTGACACTTCTGGTAAACGTTGGTATCATATTACATAGATAGATGTCGAACATTAGCGAAAATTTCTAACCCAAAAGGAGAGGGGAAACTAATGAAGTCTACTGGGATTGTAAGGAAGGTTGACGAATTGGGACGGGTCGTCATTCCGATTGAACTTCGCCGGACTCTTGACATTCATGAAAAAGATGCACTGGAGATTTATGTCGATAATGACAAAATTGTGCTTAAGAGATATACACCAAACAATACTTGTCAAATTACTGGTGAAACTTCCGACGATAATATGTCCTTTGCCAACGGAAAGCTTGTTCTTAGTCCAGAAGGAGCCAAATCACTTGTCGATGAAATTCACTCGCGACTTGGTGAGTAATCATTTCCAAGAAATAGTTTAACCCGGGAAAACGGATGTCATAAAAGGGGTCAACGCCTTGGTCAAGCCAACGTCGGCTCTTTTTTTATGAAGTAGGAAATATAAAATTACGCTTCATTGCCATTCCGCATACAATAGGCAGGTCTTCGCTGAACAAGTACTGCACTTTACTCTGCCATTTAACTTGTTTCAACATGGTATGCCTGGTATACTTCCCGTTTCGGTAAATGGCGGTCTTTGGCCACTTGCTTGATCGCATCTTTGTTGGACATTTCTTCTTTTTTTTGATAATAATCCACATGGTCAATGATAGACAAGGAGCTCCACCATATTGATCCCTGTTCGTCCGCTTCTTTCATCGTTCCTTCTACAACTATGCAAAATTCACCCTTTTGCGTTGTCTCTCCTATTCGTGCGTTAATCTCAGCAATTGTACCACGCGTGTACTCTTCATACCGCTTTGTCAATTCCCTGGCAATAGCCATTCGCCGATCTCCGAACACTTCAAGCATAGCAGCTAGCGTTTCTTTTACACGAAAAGGTGACTCATAAAAAAGTAATGTTGCCTTTAATGATGCCAGCCGCTTTAATTCACTGACCTTTTCCTTCTTTTTTCTAGGTAAAAATCCGTAGAATAAAAACTCTGTTGAAGGAAGGCCCGATCCTATCAATGCACATAATGCGGCATTAGCCCCCGGTAAGACTACGACTGGTATTTCTTTTGTTATTGCGGTCTGAATAAGCTCATATCCAGGGTCGGAAACTCCAGGCATCCCCGCATCACTAACAATCGCAATCGATTCTCCTGTTTGCAGCCGGGAAATTAACGGCATTTCTTTCGCTTTCTTATTATGTTCATGATAACTTGTTAACCGTGTTGTAATTTCAAAATGGTTTAACAACCTACTCGTGTTTCGTGTATCCTCCGCGGCAATAACAGCAACAGTGCGCAACACGTTCAATGCCCGGTATGTAATATCCTCCAAATTGCCGATTGGTGTTGGAACCACATAGATTGTTCCCGTATTCTGATGGTTATCAAAGCTCTTCTGTATCTTCATTCTGTACATCTTCCTTTTGATTCAGACATATCAATTGTTCCTTTTCTTTACGTTTTAGCTGTTTAATCGCATATTCCTGCTTCATTGCCTCCTGTTTGGTGGTAAACCGTTTCATATATTTGATCCGAAACGGGCCCCGTCCTCTTGTATATTTTGCCCCTTTTCCCGCTTCATGCAAATTCAGTCGTCGCTTTATATTGTTTGTATATCCGGTATATAATGTGCCATCATTACACTCCAATATATAGACCACATGTTCATTTTCCACCATAAATGATTTCCTCTGCCTTTTTGGTATAGGTATTGTCCGAACCATAAATGTATAATGGCGGCAAAATTGTCAGATCTGGTTTGCCATCACGAATTGCTTCGATTAAAAGCATGTTTGCCTCTTTTCCCATTTTAGGATAGATTAATTGCATCCGCTTAGGTTCCAAATGATAATTGCGAAATGCTGCGATAATATCGACAAGCCTTCCCGGTCGATGGACGATTGCCACCTTACCACCCGGACGAACATGTAATTTGCATGCTTTAACAACATCATCAAGTGTACAATGCACTTCATGTCTGGCTACCGTTAGATAATCATTTTTATTATGTTCCGTTGCCTTCGGTGTGCGAAAATAGGGCGGATTGCACACCACGACATCAAACTGACTCTGTCCAAGTCTGGTTTGCATCGCACGTAAGTCCCCGTGAATCATGGTTATCTGTTGATCCAAATCATTCATTTGTATATTCCTTGCCGCCATATCGTACAATCTTTCCTGAATTTCTACACCGGTAATTTGTGCATTGGTTCGTCGGGATAAAAGCATGGGAATAACTCCATTTCCCGAACATAAGTCAAGGATATTCCCCCGCTTAATCGGAACATAGGCGAAATGCGCAAGTAATACCGCATCCAATGAGAATGCAAAAACAGTCGGACTTTGAATTATTTTTATCCGCTCATCGGCCAATAAATAATCAAGCCGCTCATCGCCATATAACGCCACCAATCCTTATCCCTTCTTTCTATTTGAAAAAGCTGCCCCCGGGTCCTTATCAAAGACATGAGACAGCCTAATGTTCTGCACCACTTGTTTATTTCGTTTTACTTAAGAAGTCAAGGCAAAAGATACAATCCTCATCCCTTCTTGGACTGCCAAATTCCAAATTACAGATATGGAAGCCTTCTTCATACAGTCTTGCCAGGTTATCATATCCTTCACCAGGGATATCCTTTGTGTAATTCGTGCCATTGGTGCCATCACCACTAACCTGTTCGTTCGCATTCAGGTGATTGCGTAAATTGTGATTTTCCAACGTTAGACGCTGATTCTCTTCCAGCAAACTGCCCAACTGATTTTTTAAATCACCAAGCTGTTCATATAATTCACCGATCCGTTTTTCCATATCGGATACTTGGTCAAAAATCTGCCTTTTGCTCAACATTTACACCCCACTATTCTGTGGCTTGTGCTGAAATGACTCCTTCTTCAATAAGCTCATCTAACGTATATTCAATAACTCGCTCTTTTTCCGGAAGCTCAATATGGATGATACGTTCAAGGATGTTCAGTCCCACCACTTTTCCGTTCCCGAACGGTGTTTTAATTGTTTCACCTAAATCCGGCAGATCGCGTTTGGCTGTTTCATACGCATCGTTTTCATATTTTAAACAACACATTAACCGACCACATAACCCTGATATCTTAGCCGGGTTCAATGACAGGTTTTGATCCTTGGCCATCTTAATGGATACCGGTTCGAAATCACCCAAAAAAGTGGAACAGCACAGCATGCGTCCACACGGGCCAATTCCTCCCAGCATTTTGGCTTCATCACGTACCCCGATTTGTCTAAGCTCAATTCTGGTTTTGAATAATGCCGCCAAATCCTTAACCAAATTACGGAAGTCTACGCGGCCATCTGCTGTAAAATAGAAAATAATTTTATTGCGATCAAACGTGTATTCTACCTCTACCAGATTCATTTCCAGTTTATGCTCAGTAATTTTCTTAGCGCACGTTTGAAAAGCAGTTTCTGCCTTTTCCTGATTTTCAACTACCGTTAATTTATCCTTTTCATCAGCAACCCGGATCAATTGCTTCAAAGGAAGGACAACATCTTCCTCATCGACCCGCTTATCGGTAATAACGACCTTACCAAATTCAACACCGCGGACCGTTTCCACAATCACATAATCATCTATATCAATATCCTGTTGTCCAGGATCGAAATAATATACTTTACCCGCCTTTTTAAAACGGACACCAATTACTTCAACCAATCTATATCACCTCTGTATTTGAAGTGTAAGCTGTTCCATCACTAATGTCGGATGAACATTTTGCTTCAATTTTTGCTTTGCTGCTAAAATGGCATTTAAAATCATCAAGATCTTTGCTTGCGAGAAGGCCATCATGAAATCTTCAAGCTTCTCTTTCGACTTGTAAAAAAAGACAATAGCATCTTCATAACCGATATGAGCCATCATCATATCCTTAAACGCCAATAATAACAAATCCAATCCATGTTCCTGCTGATTTCGTTCTTTAAAATGGGGAAGCCACTTGTTATGAATCAGCAAATACACATCGTCTGTACTTTCTACAAACTTTTCTATTAATTGTACCACTAATTTTCGAGCACTGGCAAACCAATCATCTTCATTCCACCGGGTTGCCTCTGTCAAATTATTGGTCAACGCACTAAAAAGCCTTGCATTATCTTCAGTTATTCCAGCATCAATTAATTGTTTCTGGAAATGGTATGGGTCTAATGGTTGTAAATCAAGGATTTGGCAACGTGAACGAATGGTAGGGATAATGGCTTGACTATTTTCAGTTAGCATAATGGCGGTCGTTTCTTTATTGGGTTCTTCCAGAAACTTCAGGATCCGATTTGCAGCATTTAAAGTCAAGGTATCAGCGGCCTTAATAATATAAACTTTCCGATTTGACTCCAGACCGGAATACTTAAATTCCTTTTGTAAGTTATCGATTTGTTCTCTTTTAATGGATTGTCCTTCAGGTTCTATCCAATGTACATCCGGGTGATTTTTCGACTCGATCCGTTTGCATGTGTTACACGTTTGGCAAGGCTCTACTCCCTCTTTATTGGAGCAAAACAAACTCTTGGCAAGCTGAAGTGCGATGGATGCCTTGCCGGTTCCACGTTCCCCGCTAATTAAATAAGCATGGGAGACCCGAGCCTTTTTAATACTATTAGTAATAATCTTGCCCGCTAATGGCTGGATCTCCATTATTTCAGCCCATGTTTTCATCATTTTCCGTCCTTCATTATCTATATATTAATCAATAGTCCTTTTATTTCTCCGATAATTCCCAGTAAATCAATCGTTTTCTTTTCCTGATGCATCATTGCCTCGGTTAATTCTGTCAATTTGTCATCTACCTCTTTGACAATCGTTAATTTCCTGCTTTCACCTGTTAATAAAAGCTTTGATCATGTTTTAATATTAGTCCGTTTTTTATTGCCCTCTGTAAGAAACCCTTAACCATTCGCCTAAATTTAATAAAATCACGAAAAGAACGAAAATGTGCCAGTTTATTTCCTTGTTGTGTGATATTTTTCATGAATTGTTCTAATTCCTGGTGGTTTATTTTTTGCGTTTGGGACTTGATGACACCGTGAAATGATGTTTTGCCACTCATATTATTTTGATTAGGCTTGACGATTGTGCCCGTAGTTCCTGACTAATTTTCATCAGGTTGTCTCCTTTGTCATTGCTAAAAACAACTATAACCGGGCGCCATCCGCTTTCCATGTCCAGCTTCAGCCCCGGTCTTCGCTTTTGTTGAACAAAGGCCCCAACGCCCGGCAAACCTGTTAACCGGGCGCTGCAACCTTTGTTTTAAAATTGATGGAATTGTTCGATTGGGAGGATGAAGACAGTAGCGCCTCCAACTTCAACTTTGACTGGTTTGGGAATATAGGAATCTGCATTCCCGCCCATCGGTGAAATGGGTGCAACCATTTGTTCACGTTGCGAGCAATTATCGCGAATAATGTCCATTGCTTCCTCAACATACTCATCTTCACAGCCAATCATTAATGTTGTATTTCCTTCTTTTAAAAACCCACCTGTTGTCGCCAGTTTTGTTGTTTTGAAGTTCCCCTCACCCAGGGCATCCACCAGCCGATTCGAATCCTTATCCTGTGTAACGGCAATTATCAACTTCATTGGGTTAGCCTCCCCTAAATTATTTTATGTTCCTCTAAAAAGGAAACAACTCTGCTTCGTGCATCCATTTCGACCTGTTCCAAAGGCTGTTCCGCATTAATCGAAACAAACCGTTCCGGAAATTTGTCTCTTAATATATTATATGCCTCGTATACCCGCTCATGGAAGTGAATCTTTTCTAAATCCAGCCGGTTTCTTTCTCTATCTTTATTCGCCGCAATCCGCTGTAAACCCTTCTTCGGGGCAATATCAAAAAATAATGTCAGATCCGGCATGCAGTTCTCAATGGCAAATTGATTAACAGACCATACATCCTCCATATCCAGACCACGTGCATACCCCTGATATGCCAGACTGCTGTCGATAAACCGGTCACATAGTATTATATTCCCTTTTTTTAGTGCTGGTAACACGATTTCGACTAAATGTTGCCGTCGTGCTGCTGCATAGAGCAATGCCTCCGTTCGGCCATCCATTGCAGTGTTTAACGGATCAAGAATGACTTTCCTGATTTTTTCCGCGATCTCAACACCGCCGGGCTCACGGGTAACAACCACGGGTAGCCCTAGTTGTTGCAATTTGTTTCCTAAAGCATGAAGGATAGTTGTTTTGCCTGCACCCTCCACGCCTTCAAAAGTTATAAAAACTCCGCTCACAACGCATCTCCCTTATTCATCCGCAAAGATACAAATACTATTTATAATATCTGGATGTTGAAAAGTCGCACCTTGCTTGATTAAATGTTTGATCTGTTTGATATGTTCCACTGTTACCCGTTCCCCCATCATGATTAGTGGAATGCCAGGGGGATAGGGAGTAATTGCTTCTGCTGCTACCTTATCAACTGCCTGATGAAGGGAAACATGTACGATGTCATGCAAATGCATCTGCTGATAAGGTATTGCCAGCGTGTCCAACTTTTGTGGAAACTGATTTACTACTTCTATTGTAGCATGTTTTTCCACAAATTTTAATTGATCATTCACGTGTTTTATCGCATTATCCAATTGCTCCAGTTCGCCAAAAGGCTGTAGGCCATGAATAAATAACACTTGCGTATTCGTGGCGAGTTCCGGATATATTCCAGATTGTTCAAAATGTCGGGCTACTTGAAATCCAGTGTATCCCTGTTTTATATGTAGTGTTAATTTAAGCGGATCATCAAGTTTTGTTGCCGGAAGCAATTGCCAGGCATTACCCTGACAAAAACACGCTCTCACTTGTTTGACACTGGTCATAACCTTATCTTTATCTTGTTGAGAAAATGTTGCCAAAAAGGACCGGGCTATATCCAACGAGGCCATTAACGGATAAGATGGACTACTGGACTGTAGCATTTGTAAATAATGGGCAACACGATCTTTTGCAACCAGTTTCCCTGTAATATGCAAATAAGCGGTCATCGTCATAGCTGGTGCCATTTTATGCGCTGATTGCACCACCATATCAGCACCGAGTCTTGCCGCTGATGGTGGAAATGGATTACCTAATGAAAAATGGACACCATGTGCTTCATCGACTAAAACCGGTATATCATATGTGTGGGCTAATTGAATCATTTGTTCCATTTTATAGGCTTTCCCAAAATAGTCGGGATATGTTAAGACAATTCCTTTGGCATCGGGATATTTCCGTAGTGCCTGTCTTAGTGTATCCAAACTCGGTTGTGTATAGCGACCTGCTGTCTGATCATATTCCGGTGCAATAAAAACTGGTACGGCACCGCACAATTCCAATCCATTAATGATTGATTTATGACTGTTACGCTGGACAATAATCCTTTCCCCCGCCGAACAAACTGCTAAAATCATTGCCAAATTACCCACAGTACTGCCACCAACAAGGAAAAATGTACGGTCAGCAGCAAAAAACGCTGCAGCTAGCTGTTCCGCTTCGGCGATGATTCCAGTGGGCGCATGCAAATCATCCAAGCCGGTTAATTCAGTCATATCGATAGACAGGATATCTCTAAATGTATTTTTAGCCAATTCAGGGAAAATAGCCCCATTCTTATGGCCGGGAACATGAAAGGAAATAGGATGTTGCTGACTAAAGCGGGTTAATCCTGTATATAACGGTGTATCCTGCTGATTTTGCTTCATCATTTTCTCTTCCTTCATTTGTTGTTTAACTGTACAAAAACTGTTTTCTGAAATATTGCTGTCTTTTAGTAAAACGATGCGAAAACAATCTACATAAAAAAAGCCTTTGCACATTTCAAGCAAAGACTGAGAGCTTTTAGGAATACATGGTTGGTTGATTGATATTTTTTAGTTTTTGTAAATAGTATTGGTATTTTTCTTCTCGTGGTTCGGTATGGATCATGTTATGTTCGCATTCACAACAGATAAACAAATTGTATAAATGAATCCCTTTGTCCTTTTCTTCTTCACATATGCCACAGCGTTCCAACGAAATAGTTTGTTTCAATTTCCCCACCTCCGTTAGTTAGTATCTCCTAATCTAACGAATTTATACATGCAATCTGTGAAACTTTCTTCTAATTATCTATATGTTTCACCGGCCTGTATGTTTACAAAAAATGTGGGGTGAAGTACCTTTTACTTGTACGCAAAAGTTTAATGGTCACGATATAATGAACAACTGAATTGCTGCAAGTGAAGCAACCCCAAATAATCCTAAAAAACCGGATATAATGGTGGTAAATAGATTAATAGGAATATGCAGCCCAAAGCCAGAGCCAAAGACATTAAAGAAAAATAGAAACAGGATGCCAATTCCCAGCTTTACGATACTATGGGCGATAAACCGCATGGGCTTCGCTGGTGCGCCAATGATTAAAAGTATCACAATTAGTGCGACCATAATCGAAATAACTACAGTAGCGTTCAACACCTTCAACTCCTTCTCCTTGTCCCTTTCTATTATTTATGAAAAGGAAGTCGGAAAAAGAACCAAATGTTAAAGGATGTTCAAAAAGTCCGGTAAAAATGACACTTCGAATTTCGTCGTTGGCTTGCTTTTCCGCTCCTCATGTACCTTTTATGTACACTCCGGTGCTCAAAGCTACGCCGCCTAGAACTTCTCAGTCCTTTTTATCCTCCTTTTGAACACGTTCTGCTAGTACGTCTTCTAAATAGTCTTTAGTTATAACGGACTGCACTTATCTTCCGGTGTCGGGCCTCGCGCAACAAATATAAATACTTAGCCTGAGCCAAATTCTCCCTTAAGATGCTGGACTCCATTGGGTCAATACTTCTTTCAATCAATGAACGGATTTGTTTCCATTCTCTCTCCAAAGTGAAAATAGCATCCAACAATTCCTCATCGATATCCTTTTTCTTTATTCTTCTCCCCATCGAATCCCTCCATCACCAGAATTTTGGAACATCTTCTATAAGAGGATGTTCAAAAAGTCCGGTAAAAATGACACTTCGAATTTCGTCGTTGGCTTGCTTTTCCGCTCCTCATGTACCTTTTATGTACACTCCGGTGCTCAAAGCTACGCCGCCTAGAACTTCTCGGTCCTTTTTATCCTCCTTTTTGAACACGCTCTATAAATCCCTTCTGCCTTCCAACGCCTTGGATAACGTAACTTCATCCGCATATTCAAGATCCCCGCCGACCGGCAAGCCATGGGCAATACGGGTCGTTTTTATCCCGGATGGTTTGACAAGACGGGAAATATACATTGCTGTTGCTTCCCCTTCAATGTTTGGATTCGTTGCCAAAATTAATTCCTTTACTTCATCATCCTTTAATCGGTTCAGCAAATCAGGAATATTAATATCTTCTGGACCGATCCCATCCATTGGGGAAATGGCACCATGTAAAACATGATATTTGCCATGGAATTCTTTCATTTTTTCCATTGCAATAACATCTTTTGGATCCTGCACAACGCAAATAATTGATGCATCTCGTGACTCATCCTGACAAATCGCACATGGATCCTGATCGGTTATATGTCCACAAGTAGAACAATGTGTCAGTTGGCGTTTTGCGTTGACAAGTGAATTGGCGAAATCCATGACATCATCATCATTCATATTAATAACAAAAAAAGCCAGACGGACTGCTGTTTTCGGCCCGATCCCTGGCAGTTTTGTAAAGCTATCAATCAATTTGGAAATCGGTTCTGGATAATACATAACGTTGCCCCCTAGAACATACCAGGCATATTTAATCCTTTCGTGAATTGCCCCATTGTTTCATTGGTCTTATCATCGATTTGTTTAATGACATCGTTTGTGGCGGCTAAAATCATATCCTGCAGCATTTCCACGTCATCGGGATCAACCGCTTCTTCCTTAATTTCCACATCGGTAATTTCCTTTTTTCCATTTGCTTTTACGGTTACCATCCCGCCACCACTGGTTGCTTCAAAATTCATTTCATACAGTTCATCCTGTGCAGCCATCATCTTTTTTTGCATTTTCTGCATTTGTTTCATCATATTACCCATGTTACCTTTCATAAACAATTCCTCCTTCAATTTCTGTTTCAAAAATATGTCTTCTCCATATATCTCACTTGTTTAACTAATCCTTAATCTCCAACAAATCATCACCAACCAATTTTCTTGCCTCCTCCACTAACAGATCAGCTTTTTCTTCTTGTATCTGATTGGATGGTTGCTGTTCTTGTCTTTGTATATATTCACGGCGTAACTCCTGCCAGTTTTTGTCCGGAATTGGGATAATGGTCAGCCGCTTACCAAGGGCTTTTTCCAATACTTCCTCGCTCATCTGGCGGTGATCAAGAAACAGGGAACAGTGAATTTCATATTTAAACGCAACCACAAGCGCCTGACTTGATGCCGCTGCCGGCTTACTGTCCTGTATTGTCGCATGTGCTGGTGCATTGGTTGCCTTCAAATTGCCCAAAAATGAAGCCCATTCGGATTTCACTTGGTTAAGCGCCTGTTTTTCCGCCTCTTGCAAAACATGACGGATCTTTTCATAAGGTACCTTATAGCTGCTTTTAGATGATGATCTGGGCTGTGTGCGTCTTGGTTCTGGCTGTGAAGGTTGGTTTACCGGCTCGACAGGTTGCTCTTTTAGGGTTTTTAATTCTCTTTCCAGCTGTTCCAACCGATTGGTGAGGTTGCCAACAACATCAGTATCAGCAGTTGTAAGCTCCTCTTTTTGGTGATTGTTGTGATTGACAATAGTTAAGATCGTTATTTCAATAAATACTTTCGGACTGTTCGACCATTTCATTTCCTGCTGGCACTGATTGAGTTGAATGATTGCTTCCTGAATCCAGCTTGCAGGTACCTGATCAGCCAATTGTTTGAAATTATCATCAATCATTGCTCGTTCTAAAATATTTTCTATTGATGGTGCACTTTGATAAAGCAATAAATCCCGCATAAAATAAATCAGATCAAAAACAAACCTTCCCGGATCTTTACCATGCTGAATTAATTTATCCAATAGTGTTAACGCCTGCTGTACCTCCTGATTGTACATGGCTCTTACAATGTCTGTCAGAATTTGCTGTGAAACCCCGCCAGTGACAGCCAATACATCGGACAATTCCACACGGTTTTCTTCACTGTACGAAATGGCCTGATCCAAGATACTTAAAGCATCACGCATTCCGCCCTCAGCAGCAAGTGCTACCGTATCAAGTGCTTCTTTGGTAACAGAGACATTCTCCTTTTCCATAATGTTCTTCATACGTTCAGCAATTGTTTGATTGGAAATCGGTTTAAAATCAAAACGCTGGCACCTGGAAATAATGGTTAATGGGATCTTATGCGGCTCGGTTGTTGCCAGGATGAATACCACATGCTTTGGTGGCTCCTCCAAAGTTTTTAATAACGCATTAAATGCATTTACGGATATCATGTGTACTTCATCAATAATATAAACTTTATATGGAACAGCACTTGATGCATATTTTACCTTATCTCGAATTTCCCGAATATCTTCAACACTTGTATTCGATGCTGCGTCCATCTCAATAATATCGGATATGGAGCCGTCCTGGATACCACGACAGGCCGCACATTCATTACACGGCTCTTTAACCGGTGCATGTTCACAATTAATGGCCTTGGCAAAAATTTTGGCTGCACTTGTCTTTCCTGTTCCACGCGGGCCGGAAAACAAATAGGCATGCGAAAACTTTTGCTGCACAATCGCATTCTGTAATGTTCTTGTAATATGTTCCTGTCCGACAACATCAGCAAACGTTTTCGGGCGCCAAACACGATATAATGCTTGATAACTCATAATGAATGTGCTCCTTTTTAAACTCACTCTAATTATACCTGATTTCAGGGGTGAATGTGAACCATTTACATCGAGATGGCCAGACTTATTGTTATTCATTTTACTGCTAAAAACATGATTTAGATACATAAAAACGCTGTATCAACCATCACTGATAGTCAATACAGCGTTATAGATATGTATACCGTGCACCCAACTTCGATGAAATATCCCTAAGCGTTACTTAAGTTCATGGCTCGGCCTAGGCTTCCCCGCGGCACACAGAGGAATCCACTTACTGCTGCTTCCTTCCGGACCTGACAGGGTTCATGGGTCTCTGTTGCGCGGGACCTCGGCGTCAACACCAATCCCTTAAGGCAGACCTTAAAGATATTCCACCTCGGATGGGGATTCGGCCTCGCTATAGCGGATTGCGAGTACAGGGCACCGCTACCTCCCCACTTAGCACGGCATTTCTTATTATAACGACTTTTTACGATGAATGCAACGGAAATCAATGATAAACAAGTGAATTTCATCCAACTAATGTTCTTTCTTTTTTTGCCGCAGTAATCGGAAGAAATTAGATAAGAGCTGTCCACATTCTTCTTTTAATACGCCTGATATAACCTCCGCCTGATGGTTAAACCGGGGCTCACCCAATAAATTCATTAAAGTTCCGGCACATCCTGCTTTTGGATCAGATGCCCCATAAACAACACGAGGGATTCGTGACTGGACGATCGCACCTGCACACATCGGACAAGGTTCCAGGGTGACGTACAAGATACAATCCTCCAATCGCCAGCTGCCAATTTTTTCATTGGCCTGTTTAATGGCAATCAGTTCTGCATGCGACAACGTGGATTGTGATGTTTCCCGGACATTAAACCCGCTTGCAATCACTTCACCTTTGCATAGAATCACAGCACCAATCGGAACCTCTCCTTGTTCTTCAGCTAATCGTGCTTGTTCAATCGCTGCATACATGTATTGTTCGTCATCCATTATCAACACCTGCTTTTACAAAGAAGTTTGAAATCTGTTCATTGGGTTAAAAATAAAAGAAGGAAAGGAGTATTTCCATGAACATCTCGCTAAAAAACAGCGCCGTATTACTTATCGATTTTATCAATGATTTTAATTTTGAACGAGGTGAGCGCCTGCTTAAACATACGAAGGAAATCCTGCCAAATGTCAAACGTTTAAAAGCATTCGCCAAAGAAAATAATCTGCCTGTTATTTATATTAATGACCATTATAATCTATGGCAAGCGGATTTTCATAAAATAATTGACAATTGTACAAATGACTGGAGCCAGGAAGTGATTAAAGCAATCAAACCAGATGAAGATGACTACTTTTTTATTAAACCAAAACACTCAGCCTTTTTTCAGACACCATTGCACACATTATTAAATCAGTTAAAGAAAACACATCTGATTATGTCCGGAATTGCCGGTGATATTTGTATCCTGTTCTCTGCCAAAGATGCCCATATGTACGATTATTCCTTGCATATTCCGGAAAATTGCATGGCGTCCAATGAAAAGCAAGGGAATGAATATGCCCTGTATTTAATGCGTACCGTGATGAATGCAAATACAGAACCAATTTAAGAAACATAGAGGCGGGTCACTCCACATATGATGTAAGCAGGGAAAAATAATTACCTGCACCAGAAAAAACTTCATATGAAAGGAGGGGCCTTTTCATGCAGATATATGTAGTCAAACAAGGGGATAATCTCAATCAAATTGCCTCCACATACGGCACTACTGCAACTGCTCTCATTGACGCAAATGAACTCGAGGCACCAGCCAACCTTGTTGTCGGTCAAACAATGGTCATCCCAATCATTGGAGAATTTTATTTTGTTCAATCCGGTGATACGCTTTATTCAATTGGTCAAAAATTTGGCATATCGTACCAGCAACTAGCCCAAATCAATCAATTTCCGGTTAATAATCCCCTGCCAATTGGATTACGCTTATATATCCCACCGAGGCCAAAGCGGGAAATCACCGCAAATGCCTATATTGAACCATATGGAAATACTGTTTCACAAGGTTTAATCAACGCCGCGTCTAGCAATACGCCATACTTAACCTATCTCGCACCATTCAGTTATACCATTAATAATGACGGTACACTTAATCCGCCGCCATTAGATAATCTCAGGCAAATAGCCACTAATAATAATGCATCTCTCATGCTTGCTGTGTCAAATCTGCAAGAAGGTCAGTTCAGCACGGAATTAGGCAGAACCATCGTTACCGACCAGACTGTACAAAATACTTTATTGGACAATATTATTACAACTGCTAATAATGGTGGATATCATGATGTCCATTTTGATCTGGAATTTTTGCCACCAGAAAACAGAGAAGACTATAATGCCTTTTTGCAAAAAGCAAGAGATCGACTGCATGCCAATGGATTGTTATTATCGACCGCCCTGGCACCAAAGACAAGCGCAACACAACAAGGAACACTATATGAAGCACATGATTATGCAGCACATGGCCAGATTGCCGATATGGTTGTGTTAATGACATATGAATGGGGTTACAGCTACGGGCCGCCTATGGCTGTATCACCAATCGATGAGGTAAGAAAAGTGGTTAATTTCGCAATAAGTGTGATGCCAGCAAACAAAATTCTACTCGGCCAGAATTTGTATGGATATGATTGGACATTACCATTCGAACAAGGAGGCGAGGCAGCAAAAGCTGTTAGTCCGCAACAAGCCATTACCATTGCCCGTGAACATCAGGTAGCTATTGAATACGACCAACAAGCACAAGCACCTTTTTATAATTACACGGATGGCCAGGGTAATCGTCATGAGGTTTGGTTTGAAGATGCCCGTTCGATTCAAGCAAAATTCGACCTGATCAAAGAATTGGGTCTGCTTGGTATCAGTTACTGGAAACTTGGATTGAGCTTTCCCCAAAACTGGCTTTTACTTGGAGATAACTTCACGATAAGAAAGATCCAGTCACCTACAAGTGCATAATTGCGGTGGAGCGCAGGAACCCATCCTGCGCTCCACCACTTTTTCCCACGGAATAAAATAGTGGGACAAGGGAATCCCTTGTCCCACCGCTTTATTGTTCCAAGATTTTTAATGCTTCTCGGTTAAATGATGGAATGTCATTCGGATCACGGCTTGTTACCAATTGATTGCAACATACCACAACATCCTGGTTTTTAACTGTTGCACCGGCATATTCCATATCTACCTGAATGGATTTATATCCAGTAGCACTACGACCTTCCAGTGACTTCGCTGTAATTAATAATTGTGGACCGTGACAAATGGCGAATACCGGTTTTTTTGCGTCCATGAAATGCTTGGCAAATGTCACAAACCGATCATCCGCACGTAATTGGTCTGGTGAAAATCCACCAGGGATAAAGAGTGCATCATAATCGTCCGGATTTACATTGTCAATTCCTTCATCAATCGTAACGGTCGCTTCGTTATTCTTACCAGTAACCTTATTGCCCTTTTCCTTTTCGATTGTCACGACTTCATGTCCAGCATCTTTAAACGCTTTTGCTGGATCAGTATATTCAACGTCCTCAAACATATCGGTAAGAACTGTAGCTATTTTTTTACCCATGATTATCTACTCCTTTAACAAATAGTTCACTTTAGCTTTTCCCGCTCTATACAAAATAAAACATAGAAAAGCGCCCGAGCTAGACATGTCTAGTCCAGACCCATCAATTGACGTAATTCTGCATCGTTTGTCAGTAAATCTTTAATCGTATAGCCATCAAGCACACGAAAAAAGGCTTGTAATGCTTCATGTAAGGCATGTTTTAACTTACAGGCTGGCGAAATTACACAATAGTTGCTTGCTTTATCAAAGCATTCCAATAGGACAAAGTCATTTTCCAACTGGCGCACCACCATACCAACATTAATTTCCTCAGGATCTTTGGCCAGACGAATACCACCATAACGTCCACGGACCGTCTCCAACAGGCCAAGATTATTCAATTGCACAACAATCTTACGCAAATGATCCTGGGAAATCGCAAACGTCTCTGAAATTTCTTTGATACTGGCTAGTTCCCCATCACGCTTTGCCCCAGTAAATATGAGCACACGCAAAGCATAATCGGTATATTTTTTTAGGTTCATCGTTCTGCTCCTTGTTATTTTATTCACAAAACTGTAACAGTAAATCCCGTTCACCCTATTGAAACAGATTATATAGTTATATACAATAAAGATGTATTCAAAATACATGTTTAAAATCCTAAAACAAACGGCGCCTGGTTAGGGGCGTCAAAGCTGGAAGTGAGTAATTCCAGTAATCATTAAATCAAAGGAGTGCTTTGCTTTGACACAAGCTACAACAGGGTTAGATAAGGAATCTATGGATATTGTAAAAGCTACTGTACCAATTTTGCAAGAACAAGGGGATGTCATTACCTCACGATTCTATCAACGCATGTTTGAAAATCATCCCGAACTAAAAAATATTTTCAACCAGACCAATCAGCGAAAAGGAGATCAATCAAAAGCACTGGCTGGTACAGTATTGGCTGCGGCTGCCAACATTGATAATCTTGAGGCAATCCTGCCAAAGGTTAAGCAAGTGGCCCAAAAGCATCGCAGCTTAAATATCAGACCGGAGCAATATCCAATCGTTGGGGAAAATCTATTACTAGCAATGAAAGAAGTGTTGGGGGACACGGCTAGTGATGATGTTATCAACGCCTGGAAAAAAGCATATAACGTAATTGCCAGCGTATTTATTGAGACTGAACGCAAAATGTATGAAGAAACAAAAAACAAAGTCGGTGGCTGGTTAGGCTTTCGTTCATTCAAAGTAGTGGATAAAGTAGTGGAAAGCGATGTGATCACATCGTTCTATCTTGAACCAGCGGATGGAAATCCATTCCCAAGTTACCAGCCTGGACAATATGTAACAGTTAAGGCTGAAATTGAAGGGGAACCATATACCCACTTACGCCAATACAGTTTATCCTGTGCACCTGATGAAGGGGTATACCGGATCAGTGTCAAACGGGAAGATGCTCAAGGGGATCTTCCAGCCGGTATTGTCTCTAACTATCTGCACAATCAGGTTGAAATAGGCAGCACGATACCAATTAGTGCACCATCAGGAGACTTTGTCCTGGATCAAGAAGATACACGTCCATTGGTATTAATTGCTGGAGGAGTTGGCTTAACACCACTGATGAGTATGTTGGAAACAACGCTGAAACAACAGCCTGAGCGAGAAGTTTATTATCTGCAAGCAGCTCAAAACGGAAATGTCCATGCCATGAAAGATCGTATTCAGGAGTTGTCAGAGAAACACAACCAACTGCATGCCTATACAGTATATGACAGCCCTGTAGCTGAAGATGATGGTTATTATGATAAACAGGGCCACATTGATTATGAATGGTTATCCTCAGTCGTGCCAACGAATAATGCATCCTTTTATTTCTGTGGACCTAAAGGATTTATGCGCGCTATGTATCAGGTATTGAAAAAACACCAGGTAGCTGATCAAGATATTCATTTTGAAATCTTTGGACCTGCAGATGATATAACAGCAACCGCCTGAGAAATGGAGAAAGATGTCCGGTGTTAAGCCGGGCATCTATTTTTTGTTTAAAACCCAGGTTCTATTTTGCTCATGCTAGAATAATGAAAAGCTAGACATTCAACTATATTTCCCTAAAATAAAAAACGACATTTCCCGGGAAATAATTACAAAATCATTGCCGATATGATTTTATTCATCTTTAGTTTCTTTGCAAATTATTAAGTCTTGAAAACAATCCTTAAGGTCGATCACCTTATTTACCACTATTAAAACAATACATCGAAATCACCCAAAAAACCTCCAATTTGATAACAGATCAAATTGGAGATTTTTTTGATGTCTTGCTCTACCTTGTCATTTTACTCCTCAAGGGTTGATGTATCCCCTGTAGGTAGCCCTAGTTCCCACGATTTCAGCAGACGGCGCATAATTTTACCGCTGCGTGTTTTTGGAATCGTATCTTTCACTTCCAATTCACGGGGGGCTGCATGGGCGCTTAATCCTGTCTTGATAAACTGGCGAATTTCCTCTAATAATTCTGGTGAATCCTGATAACCTTCATTCAAGGTGATAAATGCTTTAATGATCTCCCCGCGTTCAGGATCCGGCTTACCAATGACACCTGCTTCGGCAACAGCAGGATGTTCGAGTAGTTTGCTTTCCACTTCAAATGGCCCGACGCGTTCACCGGATGTGTTAATCACATCATCAAGCCTGCCTTGGAACCAGAAGTAACCATCTTCATCCCGAAACGCACTATCACCGGATACATACCAGCCATTTATA
Source organism: Lentibacillus sp. L22 (assembly GCF_040812445.1). Classification (NCBI taxonomy): domain Bacteria; kingdom Bacillati; phylum Bacillota; class Bacilli; order Caryophanales; family Bacillaceae; genus Lentibacillus; species Lentibacillus sp. L22. Next base: position 57,514 of record NZ_JBFNXI010000005.1, read on the forward strand.
AAATAGCTCTTAAATTTTTCTGGGCGTTTCCAAATTTTCCGCATCATCGATGGCCAGCCTTGTTTAATGGCAAGATTCCCCATTTGATTTGGTGGTAATTCATTACCTTCATTATCAACAATGGATGCCTCAATCCCAGGAATCGGTTTACCCATGGAACCAGGACGGATTTCCAACGCCGGAATGTTGCAAATCATCTGGGCACCTGTCTCGGTCATCCACCATGTATCATGAATGCGTAAATCAAAGGCTTTTAATCCCCATGTAATGACTTCCGGATTGAGTGGCTCCCCAACACTAAGTATATGCCTTAATGAAGACAAATCATATTTCTTCACAACATCCTCACCAGCACTAACCAATTTCCGTAGAGCAGTTGGTGCCGTATACCAAACCGTAACCTTAAATTTATCCAAAGTACCATACCAGTCGTCTGGTGTAAAGCGCCCGCCACGAATGACATTGGTTACCCCTTTTAGCCAGGGAGCAAATATACCATAACTTGTTCCGGTTACCCAGCCTGGATCGGCAGTACACCAATAAACGTCATCGTCTTTCAAATCCAACACCCATTCAGCAGTAGCATAATGTTGAATCATGGCATTGTGGACATGATAGACACCTTTTGGTTTTCCAGTAGATCCGGATGTATAATGGATCACCATGCCATCTTCCAAATCAACCCATTCTATCGCAAAATCGCTGGATGCCTGCTTCATTTCACTTGCATAATCAATGTATTTATCTGACGTTTCGTTATGTTCCCCAACAAGGACAATCTTTTTCAAATCAGGTAGATCATCTTGTGGCACACGTTCAAGCAGTTCTGGTGCGGTAATCAACACACTTGCTTCACTATCCTGCAACCTGTCGCGAACTGCCTGCTCCATAAACGCTTCAAACAATGGGCCGGCAATCGCACCTGTTTTTAAAATGCCAAAGAATGAGACATAAAACTCTGGACTTCTTGGTAAAAATAAGAAAACCCGATCTCCTTTATTGACACCATATTTCTTCAAGACATTGGCAAATTGATTACTTTGCTCACTGATTTGGGCAAAGGTCATTCTTTCTTCCCGGTCTGGTGAGGAATATAATAGAGCAACCTGATCTTTTTTGTTTGGATTTTCAGCATGTCGGTCAATTGCTTCATAGGCAATATTTACCTTGCCTGTTTTATTCCAGCTGAAGTTCTTTTTCATATCATCCCAGGAAAAGTTCTCCCGTAATTTTTCATAGTTTTGCAGATTATGATTCCCTTCCTGTGCAGGGATCCGTTGCATATCCATCCTATCACCCCATCTGTAAATTTGAAATCGGTTACAAATATTGTTTTACTAAACTTACTAATAAATGGCAACAAATATGTTATTGATTTATTTGAACATTTTGCTAACCACTTTCTATTTTAGAACACTTTGTGACAATTTTAAAGTAATATGATTAAAATTTGTCAATTAATACTTTCAGAATCAGTAGTAAGCCTTTCTACTATTGATTTTTCTTTTGCGGTAATTAGTCGACAAAAAAGTACATCTGCTTTCATCAACTTGTCAAATACAGACAAGAAAACATTGGAAGATGTACTTCAGTTCATTACATATTCAGGTTGTAAACCATGGATCATCAGTTGGGCAACTGTTAAGCAAAAGTCTTGCAACCATTGACACAGGTTATGACGCCCCCGGCAGGATTCGAACCTGCGACGCATAGTTTAGGAAACTAACGCTCTATCCCCTGAGCTACGGGGGCTTATTAATCGACAATGTACATTATACAAAAAATAATACGAAATGAAAAGTAATACAATCAATCTCACTACATGGAACCATTCGTTTTTGTATGATAAAATAGACCATATTCATTTTATTGGAGGGAAAGGAATGGCAAAGGTTCCGTTCATTGCTGTTGAAGGGCCGATTGGTATTGGAAAGACATCTTTGGCAAAAAAGCTTTCCGTCCATTTTAATTTCCATTTACTACAAGAAATCGTGGAAGAAAATCCGTTTCTTGGCAAATTTTATAAAGATATCGAGACATGGAGTTTTCAAACTGAAATGTTCTTTTTATGCAATCGATTCAAGCAACTGGAAGACATTCAACGTCAATACCTAGCACAAAAAAAAGCAGTTATTGCTGATTATCACATATCCAAGAGCATGATTTTCGCCAAACGTACATTGCAACAGGATAAATATAATAAATACGAGCAAGTTTATCATATTTTAACGGATGATATGCCCGTTCCGAATATGATGATTTATTTACATGCCAGTCTTGATACCATACAGGATCGTATCCATTCACGCGGGAGGAAGATTGAGCAGCATATAAAACCGTCCTATTTGGCTCAACTTACACAGGATTATGAAGCGTATATGAATCAATTTGAAGTGCTTCATCCAGATATTCCGGTCATTCGTATCGATGGCGATAAACTGGATTTCGTAAAACGGCAGAACGATTTAAACGATATTATCGAACGAGTCGAACATCAGCTACAATCTAATCAAGCAATACCAATCAGAGGAGAAAATCAACCATGAATTTACGTGAAAAATATCAGATCCCCAATGACAGCATCATTACCGTTGCAGGCACTGTCGGGGTAGGCAAATCAACTATGACCACCGCCCTTGCTAATGCCCTTCGTTTCAAAACATCCTTCGAGAAAGTAGACACCAATCCTTATTTGGAAGACTTTTATGCAGATTTCGCACGCTGGAGTTTCCATCTGCAAATTTACTTTTTGGCTGAACGGTTTAAAGAGCAAAAACGCATTTTTGAATACGGCGGTGGTTTTATTCAGGACCGCTCCATTTACGAAGATACGGGCATTTTTGCCAAGATGCATTACGACAATGGCACCATGTCAAAAACGGATTATGAAACTTATACCAATTTGTTTGAAGCTATGGTTATGACGCCATATTTTCCACATCCGGATTTATTAATTTATCTGGAAGGCTCACTGGACCATATTTTGGAACGAATCCGTTTGCGCGGGCGGGAAATGGAGAAGAACACCCCTGTTTCGTACTGGAAGGAAATGTATGAGCGCTATGATAACTGGATCAATAATTTCAATGCCTGTCCGATATTACGCATAAATATATCTGATTACGATCTATGCAATGAGGAAAATTCTATTGAACCGATTTTGGAAAAGATTGGACAATTTATTCAACAATCACGACGATGGAAATCAAGACAGTTAATTAAGTAACAAAAAGCGAGATAATAGCACAACTATATCTCGCTTTTTTTCGTTTTTAATGGTCTCCCAGTTCAACTGAACGCTTCCGAGCACTATCCACACATTTTATAATTAGTTGCTGGAAGTCATTTTCCTCCAATGTTTCAATGGCTGCTTGTGTGGTTCCCCCAGGACTGGTGATTTTTTCACGCAACATGCTTGCCGACTCACCGGATTTTTTAAGCATCTCTCCCGCACCAATAATCGTTTGCGTAATTAAATCATTCGCCACTGTATGGTCGAGTCCTGCCTGTGCTGCTGCTTTTTCCATGGATTCCACCAAGTAATAAAAATATGCGGGGCCACTCCCAGAGATACCTGTGACCGCGTGCATATCCCTTTCCTCGACAATGACGGTCGTGCCAATGGTCTTAAATAAAGAATCGGCCAAATCTAAATCCGTTTTTCGTGCATGAACACCTGCTGTGATTGCTGTTGCAGACAAACCAATGGAAGCAGATGTATTCGGCATGACCCGAACAACCGGTACCTTAGACCCTAACCGTTCGGAAATAAATCCAGTGTCTATTCCAGCAACGACCGATATTACAAGTTGTGTCGGCTTAATATATGTTTTCACTTGATCAATCGCTTCACCAATGTCATGCGGCTTGGTAGCCAGAATAATGAGTTCCGCCCCATCAATCGCATATTTCTTATCAGCCGTTACCTGAATGTCATACATATTTTGCAGCTTGGTTAACCGCTCCTCGCTATTTTTATTTGTCACAACGATTTGACTACCCGTTAAAAATCGCTTATTCAATATCCCGATGATGATCGACTCGGCCATCGATCCTGCACCAATAAAACAAATCTTTTCCACCATGCTCAACCACCCTTTATGATTTTCATATAAAAAGACCCCATTTTAGCCCTTTGAAAAGGACGAAAATGAGGTCTCGAATTTCCGCGGTACCACCTAATTTGGCATTTATATTCATGCCCAGCTCAATCGATAACGCATTTATCTGCGGTTAGATATTGATCTAACAACTCCCAGGTAGGTTCACAATCATAGTATCCGATGGAATCTTGCAGCCGATGAATTCCACTCTCTTTCGGGCTAAAGATTGGTACTGGCCTGTTCTTTGCCTTTATCATATACGATATGTTTTATGTACTATAAGCTGAAAATGGAAATTTGTCAAGGGACGGTTCTTCTGTCCCACTATTTTTTTACATGGAAGAAAAAAACTGGGACAAGGTGCCTGTCACCTTGTCCCAGTTCAAAGGAGGTAGAGGGATTCGAACCCCCGCGCGGTTTGACCCGCCTGTCGGTTTTCAAGACCGATCCCTTCAGCCAGACTTGGGTATACCTCCGTAATCGACAAGAATTAATATATCATGGCTATACCTATCATGTCAACGTGAAAATGCCAAAATCCATGATAATTCTACAATAAATCTTGTCGAATAATGTATGCTTATGCTAAATCAATGACGATTTTACCAATATTTTTGTTGGCCTCCATGTGTCGATGTGCGTCCTGAATTGCAGTTAAAGGGAAAACCTGGTCAATAATCGCCTTTATTTTCTTTTGGGCAAATAGTGGTAGTGCTTTTTCGGCAAATTCTTTGGTTAATTGTTGTTTGTAAACGTCACTTCTAGGTGTCAATAATGTTGCCTTTAGATGAATTCGTTTGGCCATTAGCGACATGATATCCACTTTTTTGACGACTGATCCACCCAGCACACCGATCAACACCCAGCGTCCATCTACCGCAATGCTGTTTAGGTTTTTATTCCAATAAGATGCACCAATAAAATCAAGAATCACATCGACACCGGCTTGATTTGTCACCTTTAATACTTCTTCGTCAAATTGTTGTTCTCTATAGTTGATTCCGACATCCGCACCAAGGGATCGACAATAATCCAGTTTTTCTTTGGAACCAGCAGTGGTAATAACCTTTGCGTTGGTCAATTGCTTGGTTAATTGGATTGCGGCTGTACCAACTCCACTACCACCAGCATGAATTAATACGGTATCCTGGTTGGTCAGATTCCCCAACCAAAACAATGTCTGATAAGCTGTGAGGAACACTTCCGGAATTGCCGCCGCTTCTTGAAATGACAGGGCATCGGGAATAATCATCGCCCGATTAGCCGGCATGACAGCATACTCAGCATAACCGCCACCGTTTACTAATCCCATAACCCGGGTACCAATTTCTATATGGCTATCAGCACCAGCATCCACCACGACACCGGCAACTTCAATGCCAAGGATCGGGTTCGTCATATAGACAGATCCTTGTTCCCGCGTCATGATATCTGTACGGTTGATCGCACATGCTTTGACCTGAATAAGCAGTTCATCATTGTCTATCTTCGGTTTGGGCCGATCGGTAATCTGTAATTGCTCCGGTCCGCCAGGGTTTGATACAACTACTGCTTTCATGATTGATTGCTCCTTTATTATTTGAGTTAATAGTATCATACTAAAATATTTCATAAAGACAAGCAACTATTGGAAAACAGTTTAATGGACTATTACTATAGGAAAAATTAAAATGGAGATATTATGCAATCGGGGTGATCTTGATGAGCATGGTAAATCAACGATTGGATACCCAGTCAGTAGCTAAAAGCTTTTTTCAATACTTTATTCCAACACTGCTTGGCATGATGCTAATGTCAGTCAACATTGTCGTGGATGGTATTTTTGTCGGGAATGGTGTCGGTTCGGTCGCCCTGGCCAGTGTCAATGTAGCTGTTCCGGTGTTTTCCATTATTATCTCCATTTCCTTGCTTATCGGAGTTGGCGGGGGAACGATCTATTCGATGAAAATGGGTGAAGGTAAAACAAAACAAGCACAGCAGTTGTTCACCATAGCCTTTGCGCTATTAACCACCATAACCGTGATTATTGCTGTTATTTGTTATTGGAACATGGAGAACATTGCGCTGCTTTTCGGTGCAAATGAGGAAACTTTGGACTATGCGGTTGATTATATGCGTGTCTTATTTATTTTCTCATTGATCTTGGCATGGGAAAATTTTTTCAGTATTTTTGTACGTAATGACGGTGATCCACAACTCGCCATGATCGGTCTGGTTGTCTCCGCCTTACTTAACATTGTCCTCGATTATTGGATGGTCTTTATTTTGAAGCTTGAGGTAACCGGGGCAGCACTGGCAACCGTGATTGCTACGTTAATTGGTCTGATTATTTATCTGTTCCACTTTTTCAAAAAGGGAACAGCTTTAAAGTTTACTCGCCTGCATTGGGATAAAACCGCTTTGAAACGAATTAGCACGATCGGTGTGCCTAGTTTTCTTTCCGAAGCAGGAACGGGAATTTTTGTGATGGGTTATAATATTGCAATTGCCCATTATGCTGGTACAACAGGCCTTGCTGCGTTTTCTGTGATTAATTATTTGCATACCTTTATGTTTTTGGCCTTTATCGGTATCGGGCAGTCTATTCAGCCGATGATTAGTTATTACCATGGGGCAAAGCAGGATGCGTCCATCAAGCAAACCGTTAAAATATCGGAAATTACCGGGCTTATTCTTGGTCTCATCTTCTTGGCGATCGGCTATGTTGGGGCAGACGTATTAGTAGCAATTTTTGGAGTAACTGATGAAGCAACTGCTAAACTTGCAACTAAGGGGATAAAACTATTTTTCCTTGGCTATTTGTTTATGGGCACCAATTTTATTTATATGACCTATTACCAGTCAATCGGTTATGTACGACCAGCGATCGGCATTACACTGTTCCGCGGGTTTATTTTATTGATTGGAGCACTCTACATCTTGCCACTTTGGTTTGGTACAACTGGAGTTTGGCTAGCCCTGCCAGTAGCGGAAGGATTAGTTGCCATTACCCTAATATTCTTTTCCAGGGGTGGCGTTATGGGAAAAAGAACGCAATCACCTGGGTATTAACGATATAATAGGAAACCCCCAGAATGTGGAAACTCCGGGGGGCTTCATGTTTCTACTTTAACAACGCATGAATGGGGTGTTCATCGGAAACATCACTGAATGATTCACTTTATATATTCTTTTCCACCCATGTAAGGCTGCAATACTTCCGGAACTGCAACAGAGCCATCTTCCTGCTGATAATTTTCCAGGATGGCTGCAACGGTTCGGCCCAGTGCCAATCCAGACCCATTTAAGGTGTGGACAAATTCCGGTTTTCCATTCTCCTCACGACGGAAGCGGATACCCGCACGTCTTGCTTGGAAATCCTCAAAGTTAGAACACGATGATATTTCCCGGTATGTTTCCTGGTTTGGAATCCACACCTCAAGATCGTATTTTTTTGCAGCTGTGAAACCAAGATCACCGGTACACATGCTCATCACCCGGTACGGCAATTTCAATAACTGCAACACTTTTTCAGCGTGACCAGTTAATGCTTCCAATGTCTCATATGAATCCTCTGGTTTGGTAAAATGCACAAGTTCCACTTTATTAAATTGATGCTGGCGAATCAGACCGCGTGTATCGCGACCGGCAGAACCTGCTTCAGAACGAAAACAGGCACTAAAAGCAACGTATTTTTTTGGCAGATCGTTTTCCTTTAAAATTTCTCCACGATAATAATTGGTTACTGGTACTTCTGCGGTCGGAATCAGGAAATAATCCCAGTCTGATATTTGGAATGCATCTTCTTCAAACTTCGGCAATTGCCCGGTTCCCGTCATACTTGTACGATTAACCATATACGGTGGCAACATTTCCTCATAACCATGTTCATCGGCATGCAAATCCATCATGAAGTTAAGCAGGGCCCGTTCCAAGCGTGCACCCAAGCCTTTATAGTAAACAAATCTGCTACCCGTTACCTTTCCAGCCCGTTCGAAATCAAGAATATTAAGATCAGTAGCGATATCCCAATGTGGTTTTGCGTCAAATGCGAATGTTGGGAGGTCTCCCCATTGACGAACTTGCACATTATCATCCTCATCTTCACCAACCGGTACACTTTCATGAGGGATATTAGGGATAGAAAGCATCATGTGTGATAGTTTTTCTTCAATTTCCTTTAGCTCTGTATCGAAGGCTTTAATTTGCTCACCAACCCGACGCATCTCTTGAATGACAGCATCGGCATCTTTTTTTTCTTTTTTCAAAGCAGATATCTGTTGGGAAGCTTCATTACGTTTTGCTTTTAATTGTTCCGTTTCGGCAATTAATTGGCGACGTCTTGTATCAAGTTCACCGAATTTCTCCAGTTCCGATAAATCCTCACCCCGATGGGCAAGTTTTCCTTTTACCTCATCAAAGTTATTGCGTAAATACTTCATATCAAGCATTTCCTTTTCCTCCTATTTCAATCTGTTTAGTTCCAGCAACTTTCTCATTAAAAAACTCCCGTCCCTAATAAAATAGGGACGAGAGTTTTTTCCCGCGTTACCACCCTTGTTGAAGATAACATCTTCCGGCTCCAATCATAACGGTGATTTAACCGGGTTTACCTACTTAATTCAGCAAACCAGTTCAAGGATGGATTCGCAGTATGTTTGCATCGATTCACACCAGCCATCGACTCTCTGTTAACAAATGATACTGTTACTATTCCTATCATTACTTTTATAATCCTTTATTACCTAATATGATAGCTAACTTGCCCTTATGAAGCAAGTGTTTTTAAAAAGCTAAGAAAGTATAAAAATCCAGCCTACATTCAGCTTATGCCAGAATAGGCCCCGTCCGGCTCCAGCGCCCAGCGGCTAGCAAACTTCAGGTTTGTACGCCGCTAACCGGGCGCTTACGCCTTTGTTCTGAGTCTTCCACTATTTGAGCAAAATATTCCATAAACCGGTTATCATCGGTTAATTCTGGGTGAAATGCAGTACAAATATAATGCTCTTGTTTGGCTGCAACGATTTTATCGTCATACGTTGCCAGCACTTCAACACCATCGCCAACTTCCAATATGTATGGCGCACGGATAAAAACGGCATTGAAGTCCTCGGCAACATGGCTAATCGGCAATTGGACTTCAAAGCTGGCCACCTGACGTCCGAATGCATTTCTGGCTACCTTCATATTCATTAATCCTAAATGAGCCTCTTGCCCGGAGATTTCATTTGCCATTAGGATCAGTCCGGCACAAGTACCAAAAATCGGTTTTCCCTTTGCACCAAATTCCTGGATCGCGGTAAAAAAACCATAGCTATCAATCAGCCTGCGCATTGTCGTACTTTCACCGCCAGGCAGGATCAACCCATCAATTTCTTCCAGCTGCCCTTTATGCTTTATTTCTACAGCTTTTGCCCCGGTTGCTTCAATGGAACGAATATGCTCACGTACAGCACCCTGTAATGCCAGTACACCTATTATCATCGGTATTCCTTCCTTCTATTCACTGCGATCCTGCATACGGTCGCCAGCTGCAAGTGTACTCATTTCAATTCCCTTCATTGCTGTACCAAGTCCTTTGGATAGCTCAGCAATTAATCCATAGTCTTGATAATGGGTGGTTGCTTCCACGATTGCTTTGGCAAACCGTTCTGGATTATCTGATTTAAAGATACCGGAACCAACAAATACACCGTCTGCTCCTAGTTCCATCATTAATGCCGCATCACTCGGTGTCGCAACCCCACCTGCAGCAAAGTTAACAACTGGAAGTCGGCCTTCTTCACGAATTTGTAATAGAAGTTCATATGGTGCGCCGATTTCTTTGGCATAAGTCATGACCTCATCCGCTGACATTGCCGTAAGCTTACGGATTTCTGATTGCACCTGGCGCATATGACGAACTGCTTCGACGATATTTCCTGTTCCCGGTTCCCCTTTTGTCCGTAACATGGATGCACCCTCACCAATTCGACGCGCTGCCTCGCCTAAATTACGGCAACCACAAACAAATGGCACGGTGAAATCTGATTTTTTTAAATGATAAACTTCATCAGCTGGTGTTAACACTTCACTTTCATCAATATAGTCTACACCCATCGCTTCCAATACGCGGGCCTCAACAATATGACCAATTCGTGCTTTCGCCATTACCGGAATGGATACCGCGCGCAAAACTTCCTCGGTGACTGTTGGGTCAGCCATCCGGGCAACACCTCCTGCAGCACGAATATCGGATGGAACACGTTCTAACGCCATAACAGCAACTGCCCCTGCTTGTTCAGCTATTTTAGCCTGCTCAGCGTTCACCACATCCATGATAACGCCACCTTTTTGCATTTCCGCCATTCCGCGTTTAACACGATCTGTACCAGTGTTTGCCATTTAGAATTCCCCCTCTTGTCATTTTTCTATCTACTCTATTATAATACGAAATCCTTTATACTAAAACCATCCTTTAACCATATCAACGAGTGATGAAAATAGATTACTGAAAAAACCGCCGATGGAACCAAGCATAAGCATAAACCAATTCTTTTTATCAACTGTTTCCGTTGCGACAATATCAACCTGATCAGAACCAGCTGTATCAGTGATATACCCATAATCATTTTCTCCATTATACTTTACTTCAGCTGTACCAACTTTTTCTCCTTTTTTAATTGGAGCTGTTAACTCACCATTTTCATTTAACTTACGCTTATCAATATGATACTCAAGCGAATACCCTTCTTTATCGCCTTTTTCAATCGGTTGCTTGACTTGCTTGTTGATAGCAATTTCAACTTTATCTTCTTTGCCTTTGGTTACAGGGAGGGTTTTTTGGTCTTTTAGTTGATAACCTTTGGCAAACAACTCTTTATCCTCAAAGTTTTGAAATCCATAGTCAAATAGTTTGGCTGTTTCTTTAAAGCGTGCATTATCATTCTTCGTTTTCATCACCACGGAAATCAGCCGGTGACCATCACGTTCTGCTGTTCCCGTAAAACAATAGCCAGCAGTATCCGTAAAGCCTGTTTTCAGTCCATCTACCCCTTCATAATAGAATTGGGTCAATGAGCTTGCATCTTTTTTATCATGCTTTAACATCCAGTTCCAGTTGGTGATTGCCTGATCTTCAAACTTCGCTTTTGGAATACTGGAAATTTCCAATGCTTTAGGGTAATCCTTAATCAGATTATAAGCAAGTAATGCAGCGGATCGTGCGGACAATAGATTGTCATCATCTGGTTTTGTGCCTTTTGGATGGTTTTTACCCAGGTCTTCATTTGCTAACCCGGTTGCGTTAACAAACTTGTAATCTGGCAATCCCATTTCTTTCGCTTTTTTATTCATTAACTTGACAAAATCACCCTCGGAACCACTAATTAATTCCGCAAGTGCAATCGCTGTACCGTTATCAGAATAAATTGCCATTGCATTGTAAAGATCACGAACCTTATAATCTTTGTTTTGTTTTAAACCTACACCAGAAAAGCTATCATCTGCAGATATGCTATATGGATAATCACTAATCTGTGTGGTTGTATCCCAGCTGATTTGACCTTCATCGATTGCTTCCCATACCAGGTATTCGGTCATTATTTTGGTCATACTAGCTGGAGGAAGGGCCTCATCAGAATTTTTTTCGTAAAGGATTTTTCCCGAATCTGAATCAACCAGAATAGTTGATTCAGCATCAATGTCTACTGCTGCCTGTACTGTAAATGGCTGTACCATAAATGATGTCATTATGACAAGCATGGCGAGTAATATCGATAAATCTTTGCGTAACTTCAATTTCACTTTCTCTACCTCCACCGATAAATAGTATGCATCTTTTGTATTTTACCACATGAAGAGATAAAAAAATAGATAGGGAATCAACCCTATCTATTAAAAATTTTCGTATTGGAAAATCCAAAGAACCAGTGTTGGTCAAAAGCGCTAATCGGGGCGCTTGCATCTTTGTTTTTAAACCGAGTAGTTTGGTGCTTCCTTGGTTATTTGCACATCATGTGGATGGCTTTCGCGCAATCCGGCATTGGTAATGCGGACAAATTGTGCTTCTTCCCGCAATGCGTTAATAGTTGGAGCACCGCAATAACCCATTCCTGAGCGCAGACCGCCAAGCAATTGATGGACTGTATCAGCAAGTGGCCCTTTGTATGCCACCCTGCCTTCAATCCCTTCTGGAACCAGTTTTTTGTTTTCTTCTGATTCCTGGAAGTAACGGTCCTTGGATCCGGCTTTCATCGCACCGACAGAGCCCATACCACGATACACCTTATAACGCCGGCCTTGGAAAATTTCTGTTTCTCCAGGACTTTCCGAAACTCCGGCAAACATACTACCTAACATGACGGCATGTGCTCCTGCTGCAATAGCTTTGACAACATCACCGGAATATTTGATACCACCATCAGCAATCACAGCAACACCATATTTTTCTGCTATTGTCGCACAATCATTAACCGCCGTTATTTGTGGAACACCGACACCGGCAACAACTCTGGTCGTACAAATCGATCCCGGTCCGATACCAACTTTAACAATGGTTACCCCTGCTTCAATCAGATCCTTAGTTCCTTCGGCTGTAGCAACATTACCAGCAATAATATCTAAATCAGGATATGCCTTTCTTATATTACTAATCTGTTCTAATACACCTTTGGAATGACCATGTGCTGTATCAATAACAATTACATCAACACCAGCTTCGACAAGTTTTTCAATCCGTTTCATACCATCCGCAGTAACACCAACGGCTGCACCAACCAACAATCGGCCATGCTCGTCTTTTGCAGCATTTGGAAATTCAATTGCCTTTTCGATATCTTTGATGGTGATCAGACCTTTTAATACCCCTTGTTCATTGATTAGTGGCAGCTTTTCTATTCGATGTTGCTGCAACATTTTTTCCGCTTCTTCAAGAGTAGTACCAACAGGGGCGGTGACAAGATTTTCACTCGTCATCACATCTTTGATTAATGTCGAATAATCTTGAATGAACCTTAGATCCCGATTCGTCAAAATACCAACTAATTTTTGCTCCTCCAGACTATTGACGAGTGGTACACCAGAAATGCGAAATTTACTCATCAAGTGTTCCGCGTCATAAACTTGATGTTCCGGTGTCAAAAAGAATGGATTGGTAATTACCCCACTTTCCGACCGCTTTACCCGATCGACTTCTTCCGCCTGTTCCTCAATCGACATGTTTTTATGAATGACACCCAGGCCACCCTGACGTGCCATAGCAATCGCCATACTTGATTCAGTAACGGTATCCATACCTGCACTAATCAATGGTGCATGAAGCTTTAACTTATTCGACAATTGTGTCTGTAATTTGACTTCCTTGGGCAGGACTTCTGATTTAGCCGGGACGAGCAACACATCGTCAAATGTTAATCCTTCTTTGGCAAATTTATCAGTTCGCATGATTTTTCCTCCTTCTTGATAGTTGCGGTGTATATTTCAATTCACTGGGATAAACTATTTATTGTTATATACAATACGGTATCCAAAATACTTTTTCAATAAAAGTTTTTTATACACAAAAAGAAAATGGATTCATAATATTTTAAGCATTGAGGTAGAACAACATGTCCAAACAAGATTTAGCACTATTATACCTATACCTGCAATCTCAGGACACAGCCCAACGGTATTTAGAGCAGCATTACAAGGAACTTACCGGTGTCGAAGCAAAGGCAAAAAGCTACGAAAATTGTAACCCGTTTATTTACTATCTTGATCATGGGCAGCAGTTCATTACAGCCAGTCACAACTCACCAATGCTGATGCAGCCAATATTATTATTTTATGGATTGACTCATTTACTAAAGGCATGTCTCTTAACAAGAAGACCAGATTATCCCGAATCTACTTCTATCCTTGCCCATGGTGTTTCAACAAGAAAACGGAAAAAGAAACACTATACCTTTGTCCATGATGAAGTTAAAATCCAGCATAATGGTTTGTTCTCCTATGCTGCCAGGCATCTGTATGATATGAATACCATTCCATTTGAAAAGATAAAGATGAAAAAGTTATTTGCACTAATCCCGGAAATGAATGATTTATGGAGCCTTTCTAATCAGCAAAAATTAGTTGCGATTGGAAAAGCGGACAATAATCGACTTGTTTTTCCTGCAACAACTTTAGATGATTATCATATAACAAAAAAGGCATTCATTCATCGCATTTCCCCACACTTGCCTTATATTCATAAAGTATCACAAACAGTCAATCAAATTCATCTTGAACTGGATAAGCCGATTGCCCAATCGCATGGCCCATTTTTTTGCCATCAAAATGGAACAATCTATTTCCCGTTGGACCGGGAATATTTTTTGACCCTTCCAGAGATATTAATTCATTATTTGCTGCTTTACAATCTAAGTATGATCAGCAGGTATGAGACAGAATGGTGGGGCGAATTGATAACGGGGAAGGCAGATATGGATTATCCCTGGATCAAACATTTTTTGAAAACAGCTGCCGATAAGATTCCTTTTCTTTTGGGACAAGAGCTCGCAATTGGAAATACATGAGAATAAAGGTGACCATGAATGACACAGGTCACCTTTAGATTATTCTTCATCGTCATCATTTTCATCTATTTTCTCTGCCGGTTTCGTTTCTTCGTTGATTACTTCCTCATCGTCACTTTCTTCTTCTTCGTCTTCGTCTCGTTCTAGTATTGTAACTGTAGCAACTTCCTCTTCATCGTGAAGACGAATCAGGCGGACACCTTGTGTATTTCTTCCTGTTTCTGAAATACCGCCGACCGGAATACGAATTAACACACCCGCAACAGTAATTAACATCATATCCTCTTCACCGGTAACTGCCTTAACAGCAACTACATGTCCGGTCTTTTCTGTTACGTTACAAGTGAAGATTCCCTTACCGCCACGATTTGTTACCCGGTATTCTGCTTCAGGTGTTTGTTTTCCATACCCTTTGCTGGTAACATTCAGGATTCTGGAACCTTCTTCAAGAATCTCCATGGAAATCACTTCATCATCACCACGTAATGAAATACCTTTGACGCCAGCTGAGATACGTCCCATTGAACGAATTTGGTCTTCAGGAAAGCGAATAAGATAACCATTTCGGGTGCCAATCATAATATGTTTATTCCCATCGGTTAAACGTACAGAGATTAATTCATCACCCTCGCGAAGATTCAAGGCAATTAACCCGCCCTTTCGTATATTAGCGAATTGTGACAAACTCGTCCGTTTGGAAATGCCATATTTTGTCGTGAAAAAGAAATACCAGTCGTCAGAAAACTGTTCAATCGTAATCACTGCATTTACCCATTCATCCGGTTCGATCTGCAGCACATTAATAATAGGAATTCCTTTGGCTGTCCGTCCAAATTCAGGTATCTCGTAACCTTTGACCTTGTATACTTTCCCTTTATTCGTGAAGAAAAGTACCGTATCATGGGTGGAGGTGGACACTAAATGTTCGACAAAGTCATCTTCATTTGTCCCCATTCCTTGTATTCCCCGGCCACCACGTTTTTGCGTACGATATGTCGACGATGGCAGGCGTTTAATATACCCCTTGTGGGTTAGCGTAATGACGATATTTTCTTCCGGAATTAAGTCTTCATCCTCGAAAAAATCAGCGCCGCCAACCATGATTTCCGTCCGCCGGTCATCGCTGTAGCGCTCTTTTATTTCAGTTAACTCTTCACGGATGATCTCAAGCACTTTTTCATCATCAGCCAGAATCGCCTTCAATTCCTCTATTAGTTTGACTAAGTCATTATATTCGCTTTCGATCTTTTCCCGTTCCAAACCGGTTAGTCGTTGCAAACGCATATCAAGAATTGCCTGTGCCTGTTTTTCTGACAACTTGAAGCGTTCCATCAAGCCATCACGGGCAATATCGGCTGTTTTGGAGTTGCGAATAAGTGAAATAACTTCATCAAGATGATCAAGTGCTATCCGCAATCCTTCCAATATGTGTGCCCGGGCTTCTGCTTTTTTAAGTTCAAATGCCGTACGACGTTTAATGATGACTTTTTGGTGATCCAAATAGTGTACCAGGCATTGTTTTATCGTTAATACCTTTGGATGTCCGTCAACCAGTGCCAGCATATTGATTCCAAATGTTGTTTGAAGTGCTGTATATTTATATAAATTATTCAACACCACATTTGGATTGACATCACGACGTAATTCAATGACAACACGCAGACCATTTCGATCAGATTCATCGCGTAAATCAGTAATTCCGTCAATCCGTTTATCCCTGACAAGTTCAGCAATCTTTTCCACTAATTTTGCCTTGTTTACCTGGTAAGGCAGTTCAGTTGCAATGATCGTTGCCTTGCCATTTGCCTGTTCCTCAATATTCACTTTTGCCCGAATCGTGATCGATCCTTTTCCTGTTTCATACGCCTTGCGAATACCACTGAGTCCAAGAATTTGACCTGCAGTCGGGAAGTCGGGACCATGGATATAGTTTTCCATTAATTCTCCAATGGAAATTTCCGGGTCTTTACTTATAGCCAGAACTGCATCAATTGTTTCACCCAAATTGTGCGGCGGAATGTTTGTCGCCATCCCGACAGCAATTCCCGATGTCCCGTTAACAATCAAGTTTGGAAAGCGGGAAGGAAACACAATTGGCTCGCGTTCTGTACCATCATAGTTATCCTGGTAATCAATGGTATCCTTATTGATGTCGCGAAGTAACTCCATTGATATTTTGGACATACGCGCCTCTGTATATCGCATTGCCGCTGCCGAATCACCGTCAACGGACCCAAAATTCCCGTGTCCATCAACAAGCATATACCGATAACTAAAATCCTGTGCCATCCGTACCATTGATTCATACACGGCAGAGTCACCATGTGGATGATACTTACCGATTACTTCACCGACAATACGAGCGGATTTTTTATATGCTTTATCCGCATGCATACCTAAATCGTTCATCGCAAATAATATTCTGCGATGAACCGGCTTCAAACCATCACGCACATCAGGCAATGCACGTGACACAATTACACTCATTGCATAGTCAAGAAAGGATGTCCGCATTTCCTGACTAAGATTCACTTCCTGAACATTTGGACGTTGTTGATCCGCCATCTACTCTACCTCCTGATTCAGACCCCCGACTTCTACTGGTCACCGGATTATCTTCTGGTTAAGAAATTCAGACTCTGTTCTGCTTATGCCGGCTCCAGCGCCTTTGTTCTTATGCATCAATTAAATATCCAGGTTCTTCACATATTGCGCATTTTCCTGGATAAAGTTCCGTCTTGGTTCTACTTTGTCACCCATCAGGATATTAAACACCTGATCCGCATCAATCGCATCTTCCAGTTCCACTTGCAGTAATGTTCTGGACTCCGGATTCATGGTTGTTTCCCATAACTGTTCGGCATTCATTTCACCAAGACCTTTATAACGTTGTAAACCTGGTTTTGGTACCTTGGGAATTTCCTCCAAAATACGATCCAATTCCTTATCATCATAAGCATAGTGGGCTATTTTACCTTGCTGGATTTTATAAAGCGGTGGCTGAGCAATGTAAATATAACCATTTTCAATTAATGGACGCATATACCGATAGAAAAAGGTTAATAATAATGTCCTGATATGCGCACCATCCACATCTGCGTCGGTCATGATTACTACTTTATGATAACGTGCCTTGGTGATATCAAAATCCTCCGCAATTCCGGTTCCAAGAGCAGTAATCATCATTCGTACTTCATTATTCGACAAGATCTTATCCAATCGGGCTTTCTCCACGTTTAGAATTTTCCCACGTAGCGGCAGGATCGCCTGAAAATGCCGGTCACGTCCTTGTTTTGCAGATCCACCAGCGGAATCTCCCTCAACAATGTATAATTCACTTATTTCAGCGTCACGGGACGAACAATCTGCAAGTTTTCCCGGAAGATTGGAAACTTCCAAGGCACCTTTTCTACGGGTTAATTCACGTGCCTTCTTAGCTGCCATTCGTGCCCTTGAAGCCATCAAACCTTTTTCCACAATAATCTTTGCAGTTGTTGGATTTTCAAATAAAAAATTGGAAAAGGATTCACTAAAGGCCGCATCGGTAACCGTACGAACTTCGCTATTGCCTAGTTTTGTCTTTGTTTGACCTTCAAATTGCGGGTCAGGATGTTTAATGGATACGATCGCAGTCAACCCTTCACGTACATCATCACCTGTCAAATTCGGGTCATTTTCCTTAAACAGGCTATTCTTTCGCGCATAATCATTAATCACCCGTGTCAGCCCTGTTTTGAAACCAGCCTCATGGGTGCCACCTTCATAGGTATGAATATTATTGGCAAACGAGTAAATATTACTGGCAAAGCCATCATTGTATTGGATAGCTACTTCGACGATAATATTCTGTTCTTCCGTTTCAGCATAAAACGGCGGGTGCAGTACTTCTTTCGTACGATTAATATATTCAACATATGACTTAATCCCGCCTTCATAGTGAAAGGTCACGGGTTCTTCGTCTGTACGTTTATCTTCTAATGAAATCCGAATTCCCTTATTTAAAAAGGCTAATTCACGAACACGCTGCTGTAAGGTGTCAAATTCAAATGCCGTTGTTTCCGTAAATATTTCCGGGTCAGGCTTAAAGTGGGTAATTGTACCAGTAATCTCTGTTTCACCAATTACTTTAATTCCATCCTGTGCAACACCCTTTTCAAAAGCCAAAAAGTATATTTTGCCATCCCGATGGACATACACTTCCAAATTGCTTGATAATGCATTGACAACTGATGCTCCAACACCATGCAGACCACCGGATACCTTATAACCGCCACCGCCAAATTTCCCTCCGGCGTGCAAGACAGTCATGATTACTTCCAGTGCAGGTTTGCCTGTTTTCTTTTGAATATCAACTGGAATTCCCCGGCCATTATCTTTTACTGTGACGCTATTATCCTTTTCGATAATGACCTGGATATGATCACAAAAGCCGGCCAAAGCCTCATCAATACTATTATCCACAATTTCCCAAACCAGATGATGTAAGCCTCTTTCACTCGTTGAACCAATATACATACCAGGCCGTTTGCGAACAGCCTCAAGCCCTTCAAGTACCTGGATCTGATCTGCATTATAGGCTTGTTTATCTGATACTCTGTTGTCTATTGACATTTTTTCACCCACATTTCTTCATACAAGAGTCATCTCTAATATTCGTTATATCGTATACAGCAAGACCGCTGTTATTTTCTTTTTATAAAAAAGTATAAATTCATGGTTTTATAAACTTGTTAGTTTCATGCCGCTTACCGGGCATTTCAGCTTTTCACTCGATTTCCTCCACATAATCATCCAGCTTGCTGATTGTTGAGATCATACTTGCTCGTTTTTTTAGTGTAGATACGGATAGTGAACTGTAGTAAATATAATCAGTGGTCACCACAACAGATTTTGACTCATCAGGATCGCCTGCTATCTTGTCCGTTTGTTTGGCAGCATTCATCATCTCCTCCATGATGGAAGAGGAAGTAACCACATTTCGGTCAATAATGGTGACCACATCTTTTGATTGTATAACTGTATCATTTCCAATGTGAATAAACATCAGTTTCACCACCTCTATGTATCTACTGTGCCGTTTCTGACACGAAATAGCTCCGCTTCCTGCAATGTATCATGGTTAATTCCTTCAATGCTTGTTGTTGATACAAAGGTTTGAACCTTACCTTTAATCGTATTTAACAGATGAGATTGCCGGTAATCATCCAGTTCACTCAATACATCATCAAGTAAAAGTACCGGATATTCACCAACTTCATTACAAATTAACTCAATCTCGGCAAGCTTAAGGGATAATGCAGTTGTTCGCTGCTGGCCTTGGGAGCCAAAGGTTTGCACATCCTTGTTGTTGACCAAAAACAACAAATCATCACGGTGTGGACCGATCAAGGTGGTTCCCCGGTCAATTTCTTTATCTTGCAGGCTTTTAAATTTGGATAGATAAGTTGTTACTATTTTCTCCTTATTTGCTGTTTCTGATACTTCAATCGTTGGAGAATACTGGATTTCAAGGCTTTCAAGCCCCCGACTTATTCCCCGATGAATAGGACCTGCCCATTTCCGCAATAAATCCAGGAAGTTAAATCGCCGCTCAACTAATGTTGCAGCATGTTCAATTAACTGCTCCGTTAAAACAGTAAGCATGGTACGATCAAATACTGACTGGCGTTGCATTTGTTTTAATAAATGATTTCGTTGTTTTAATATTTTTTGATACTGTCCTAAATGATAAACATATCGGGGTTGAATTTGACCAAGTTCCATATCAATAAACCGTCGGCGAATTTGCGGCACACCTTTAACCAGCGTCAAATCTTCCGGGGCAAACATAACGACGTTTAATGCGCCCACATAATCACTCAGGCGCTTTTGTTCCATATGATTCATTTTTGCTTTTTTCCCTTTTGAGGAGATAACAATTTCAAGTGGCAGCGATTGATTTCGTTTTGTAATCCTTCCCTCTATTTTAGCATATTCTTTCTCCCACTGGATGAGTTCTTTTTCCCTTGCTGTTCGATGGGACTTGGTGAATGCTAAAACATAAATGGCTTCCATCAGGTTTGTCTTTCCTTGTGCATTTTCACCAATAATAAGATTGATTTTATCATCAAACGCGAGGTCCAGCTGATCATAATTTCGATAATTTTTCAAGGTTAATTGCTGAATATGCATTTAAATTCCTCTTTTTTCCATTTGTTTAGCAACATGTATGTTATTTCTTAGTAACTATATAGGACCCGTTTTGCTCTACTTCAATCACATCATGTTCATAGAGTTTTCTGCCACGGCGATGCTCTTGCTCACCATTAACCATAACACCAAAATCTTGTAGAAAAGCCTTAATCATACCGCCTGATTCAAAAATATTTGTCAGCTTTAAAAACTGGCCCAATGTAATGAATTCGGTGTCTATTTCAATTTGTTTATGCAAGTTTTTCACCACTTTTAATGCAAAATATATTCGTTTCATTCTCATTTGTTCGTCATGCACGATTAATATCCATACTCTATTGTACTAAAGTTTTGTCATGAAAGAAAGGAAGGACATAATATATATGATTTAATAAACAGTAAAAGGTCCTTATCAAACAAGATAAGGGCCTTTAGATAACATTTTTTCCAAAAAGAGTAAAAAAGGAAACTACTGCCAGAGTTTTTTCTAATATGTCCGAACAGGTAAAATAAGTTGCAGAATTGGTTCATCAGTGATTGGTTGAATAATAAATGGGCGCATGGCACCGGTGAATTCAATCTTTACGATGTCATTATTAATTGCCCTTAGCGCATCAAGCATATATTTTGCACTGAACGATATCTTTAAATCTTCGCCTTCGATGGATTCCGCTGAAACCTCTTCAACAACCCGGCCAATTTCCGGTGAATTGCTGGAGATCTCTAATACGTGATCACTTTTTGTTGTTAACTTGACAACGTTATTTCGTTCATCCTTGGCCAAAAGTGAGGCACGATCGATCGTATGCAACAGATCTTTGGTAATGACTGTAATTTGCGTTTTACTTTGATCCGGAATTAACCGGGATGTTTCCGGGTAATTGCCGTCTAATAAACGTGATAAAAAATATAAATGATTTGTTCGAAATAAAATTTGATTGTTAGTTACACTAAGTTCAACAGGTTCATCAGAATCCGCCAAAATCTTATTTAATTCGGTTAAACTTTTTCCGGGTACAACCACATTTGAAAATTCAATGGTAGTGTCGGCAACAGGAACATCCCGTGATGCGAGACGATGGCTGTCTGTCGCATTAAAACTTAGCGTGCTATTTTTTAGTTGCAGATTCACCCCGGTTAGAATGGGACGTGTTTCCATTGCTGATACCGCAAATACGGTTTGCTTGATTAGATTTTTAAGTATATCTGTCGGTATTTGAAAGCTGTTGTCTGTTTGCAGTCTTGGCAATGGCGGGTATTCCTCCGCATCTTGACCATTAAGACTAAACTCGGCTTTACCGGAACGAATAGTTACCTTTAGATTGTCGTCTGCCTCTATTTCTACAGTGTTTTCTGGTAATTTGCGGACAATTTCAGGGAAATATTTTGCTTGTAAAACAATACTTCCCTCTTCAATATTTTCCACTTGAACAATCCCATCTTCTTCAGCAGGAATAAATGATTCAATTGAAATGTCTGAATCACTTCCAGTTAATGTGATCCCGTGCTGTTCAGCATTTATTTTCATTCCGGTTAAGATTTGGACAGCTGTTTTTGACGAAATTGCCTTCATTACATTCTGAACGCTTGCAATTAATTGCTCGCGTTGAATCATAAATTTCATGAAATATGTCCTCCTATGTGGAAGTAAGTTAAATGTTGTACAAATAATCCGTTCTAGCAAAGGAATGTATATTCAGCGTGCTTGCCATGTATTTATATTTATTATCTTTATAAAAAATAATAGTAATAATAATAGGGACTGTGATTATGTGGATAACCGTTCATGTCGCTTATTTTATGAAGTTGTACACATGTGGATAACGTGTTGATAAGTCGGAACTACTGTTCACATTATACACATGTGCATAACGGTAGTATGAATCAATGTGCGTTTAAAATGTTTTAAGCTGTTCTTTTAATTGTTCAACTTCCCGATCAAGTAATGTATCATTTTCAAGTAATTTTGCTATTTTTTCGTGCGCATGAATGACGGTAGTATGATCACGTCCGCCAAATTCCTCTCCGATTTTAGGGAGGGAGAAATCAGTTAATTCCCTCGCTAAATACATGGCAATTTGACGCGGAAAAGCAATCGACTTTGTTCGTTTTTTTGCTGCAAAATCCTCTAGTTTGACATTATATTTTTCACCAACGGCTTGTTGAATTTTGTCGATTGTAATGACTTTAGGTTTACTGCTGGGAATAATATCTTTTAAAGCGTCTGCCGCAAGTGATGCATCAATATCATGGTTGACAAGCGATGAGTAGGCAACGACACGAATTAATGCACCTTCAAGTTCTCTGATATTGGTATCTATTTGATTGGCAATATAATTCATTACCTCACTTGGAATATCAAGTCCTTCAGCTTTTGCCTTTTTGCTTAGAATTGCAATTCTTGTTTCCAGGTCTGGCGGCGTTATATCTGTGATTAATCCCCATTCAAACCGGGAACGCAAGCGATCTTCTAGCGTTGGTATTTCCTTGGGCGGACGGTCACTGGAGATAATAATCTGTTTATTTTCTTCATGTAACGCATTAAAAGTATGGAAGAATTCCTCTTGTGTTGACTCTTTTCCCGCAATAAACTGAATATCATCAATCAGTAGAACATCGACGTTACGGTATTTATTACGAAAATTATTTGATTTGTTATCCATGATGGCATTAATAAATTCATTGGTAAATTTTTCAGAAGTAATATAAACAACATTTGCCTTTTGATTGTGTTCACGTACATAATGACCGATTGCATGCATTAAATGTGTTTTACCAAGCCCGACACCACCATAAATAAATAGTGGGTTGTAAGCGTTTGCTGGTTGTTCAGCGACTGCGAGTGAGGCAGCATGAGCAAAACGGTTCCCTGAGCCAATAACAAATGTATCGAAGACGTAATTGGGATTTAGCATGGTTTTCGCAGTGTCCTGGCCTTGGGTATTACTGGCTGCAGTTGGTTCAGGTACCGGTTTTGTCTCATTGGGCTTGGTGTTAGCTTCAGGAATAATAAATTTCACTTGTAACTTGGAACCGGTTATTTCATATAACGCGTTGGAAATTAAATTCGTATACTTACTCTCTAACCAATCCTTTGAGAATTCATTCATTGCAGAGATCGTCAAGGTGTCACCGTCTAGTGAATATGCCTTAGTATTTTTTAACCATGTATCAAAACTTGGTTTACTGATCTGTTCCTCAATGACTTCCAGTGTAGCCATCCAAAGTTCATCAATGTTTTCCAATCCGGTTTTCACTCCTTTCAGGTCAAGATGATAGAAAAAGCCTCTCTCAATCCTTCAGTGCTAAAAGTGAAAGATGGAAAGGCGTAAACGTACAGAATACTCCTTTTTTGTTATTGTGGATAAAAAAGAATCTATATATATGTTGTAACAGAAATTATATACAATATCCACTAGCTTGTTGATAAGTTAGCAAACAAGACTGTGAACAACTATCCACAACTTATTCACACTTTGTGGATAAGTGAAACATATGATTGGGTTTTCCACATGTTAAAACACAAATATAATATCAAATAAAAGGCTATTGTGCAACGGTTTTTCGACAGTTATCCACAAATTCCATACATTGTAGATATTTGTTGTCCACACTACTATATTTTGTGATTTTCTTGTCGATAGCTGTTGTGGATAGAAAAAAATCGTCAATAAACAGTGAACATTGGTATGTGGATAAAATAAAATTTTCTTTGGGAAGGAGTTTAGCTAAAAAATGTAGGTGAGTTATAAATGGGGAATGAAGTTTATCTTCGTACCTTGACAGATAATACGCTTATTCCGTATAATTAGTGAGACTGTCTGAAGGATTAGTTTAAAGTTGTATTTATATATTTTCCCCTGGGAGGTGCATGATAGATGAAAAGAACGTTTCAACCAAATAATCGTAAACGTAAAAAAGTACACGGATTCCGCGCACGGATGGGCACTAAAAACGGACGTCAAGTTTTAGCTCGTCGTCGCCGTAAAGGAAGAAAAGTATTATCGGCATAGGCCACTGAAATAAGTCAGTGGTCTTTTTCCACTTGTTATGCCTTGACGTGGAAATAATGCAGTGTATATGGCTTATATTATATAAAAATGTGGGAGATATTTTCTTAATCGTAAGGGAGTCTCCCGTATTTCCGTTTAGTATGATTTTTTGTACAAGTACAGCGTCGGTTAAATCGGTGTTTGCGCTTTTAATATAAAGGTGATTGATATATGAAAAAGGAATTTCGGATTAAAGCCAATAAAGAATTTCAACATGTATTTAAGAAGGGGAAATCATTTGCTAATCGTCAGCTGGTCATTTATTTCTTAAAGAAGCCGGATCAACGTCATTTTCGTATTGGTCTTTCTGTTGGGAAAAAGATCGGCAATGCTGTAACAAGAAATCGGATTAAACGTTACTTGAGACAAGCATTTCTTGAATTGGAAGAGAACATCAGGAATGACTACGATATTGTTATTATCGCCAGACAACCAACAAAGGAAATGAGCTCCCATCAAATGAAAAAAAGTTTAACACATTTATTAATGAAACAGCATTTGCTTAAAAAATCGTAAAGGAATGCTGGTTTTATATAGAAATTTTCATGAATGTAATGATAAACTAATGAATAAGTAATATACATAGGCTTGTCTTGTGCACTATAGTCTTGATAGATTAAGTTATAGTGCAAGAGTTAGGAGGAAACAGGGTGCGTAAAAAGTTATTACTGCTTGCAAGCCTGGTTGGTTTGCTGGCAATTCTCTCTGGATGTACAGAATGGGATCAACCAATAACACCGGAGAGTAAAGGGTTTTGGAATACAGTTTTTGTTTATCCTTTGTCATGGGTTCTTACATATTTTGCTGACTTGTTCAGTGGCAGTTATGGTTTGTCGATTATTATTGTAACCATTATCATTCGTTTAATTTTACTGCCATTAAATGTGAAGCAATTAAAAAGTTCGCAGGCAATGCAGGACATTCAGCCGCAATTAAAAGAACTGCAAAAAAAATATAGTTCAAAAGATGCCAATACACAACAGAAACTACAGCAAGAAACGATGGCATTGTTTCAAAAACATGGAGTCAATCCGCTTGCTGGATGTTTGCCAATTTTTATTCAAATGCCGATTTTAATTGCTTTTTACCATGCAATCAGGCGAACGCAGGCAATTCAAAACCACCAGTTCTTATGGTTTGAGTTAGGTCAGCCGGATCCATTCTTTATTTTACCATTACTTGCAGGTGTAGGTACATTCTTGCAGCAAAAATTGATGATGGCGGGCAACCCCGCAGGACAAAACCCGCAAATGGCGGTTATGCTGTATATGATGCCAATTATGATTTTTGTCTTTGGGTTATTTTTACCATCCGCGTTACCATTATATTGGGTGGTCGGTAACATATTTATGATTGCGCAAACTATTTTCATTCGAAAGCCGATGATGGCTAATAATAATGGAGGAGAGAAGAAGTGAAAGAGATAACTGCTAGTGGACAAACGGTTGAGGAAGCGGTCCGGTCAGCGTTAGAGCAGTTAAACACCACGAAGGATCATGTCGAAGTTGAGGTTATTGATGAGGGAAAAAGGGGACTTCTTGGGGTCTTTGGTTCGAAACCTGCAGTTGTAAAAGTAACAAAAAAGGAAAATCGGGTCGAATATACAAAGAAATTTATTCATTCAGTTACCAGACAAATGAATGTGCCTGTTGAGATAGTGGTAACAGTGGAAGACAATCATGTACACTATGACTTGAGTGGCGAAAAAATAGCAATGCTTATCGGAAAACACGGACAAACATTAAACGCATTGCAATATTTGGTTCAACTTGTTTTAAATAAAGGCAGTGACCAATTTTACACTGTAACCGTTGATGCGGAAGGTTACCGACAAAGGCGACGGGAAACATTGCAGGCATTGGCAGAAAAAATGGCCAATAAAGCGGTACGATTGCAAAAAAAAGTGGCGCTGGAGCCAATGCCTGCGTTTGAACGTAAAATCATTCATCATGTATTACAAAATAATGGAAGCATTTCCACATATTCAGATGGAGTCGATCCGCATCGGCATATTGTTATTAAGCCATTATAATCTTTGTCTGTTTCGGGAAAAATATAAAAAGAAATTAAAAAAACACTTTGATCATTGATGATCAAAGTGTTTTTTTATGGCAATAAACTCTTGAATAGTTCGTCAGCTTTATTTCCACAGATTTCATCTTATTTTTTAATAATCGACCCGGTTTTAAATAGTTATGAACATGTGGATAAATAAAGATAAAGAGATGAATAAAAATCTGTTGTGGATAAGTTTATTTTTATTTTAACTTGTGGTATTCTATTAAGTTAGTGACCCTAAAAAAATAATTTCTTAACATATAGATATTAGCTATGGAATTGGAGGTGAAGTAATGGAAGCAGATACGATCGCAGCAATTTCGACGCCAATTGGTGAAGGTGCGATTGCTATTGTACGATTAAGTGGACCAGAAGCAATTGCGATAACGAATAAATTGTACCGCGGAAAAGATCTGGCAGAGGTACCATCACATACGATTCATTATGGGAAAATCATCGAACCGGAAACAGGGGAAGTTGCTGAGGAAGTGATGGTATCGGTTATGCGTGCACCGAAGACATTTACGCGGGAAGATGTCGTGGAAATTAATTGTCATGGTGGTATGGTTTCGGTAAATCGTGTGCTGGAACTCATTCTGCGTAAAGAGGCACGTTTGGCAGAGCCTGGTGAATTTACGAAACGGGCATTTCTAAATGGACGAATTGATTTATCGCAGGCAGAAGCGGTGATGGATCTCATTCGTGCCAAGACGGATAAAGCAATGTCTGTAGCATTGAAACAGATGGACGGACGATTGTCCTATTTGATTAAACAATTACGACAAGAACTATTGGAGACGGTGGCCCATGTTGAAGTGAATATCGATTATCCCGAATACGATGATGTAGAAGAAATGTCTCATCAAATGATGCGGGAAAAAACGCAAAAAGTGCATGAGGAAATTGCTAAGCTGCTGGAAGTGGCCAAACAGGGTAAAATTTTACGTGAAGGTTTGGCAACTGCGATTATTGGTCGTCCAAATGTAGGAAAGTCATCATTAATGAACGCACTTGTTCAGGAAAATAAAGCAATAGTCACTGAAGTCGCCGGTACAACCAGAGATGTCATTGAGGAATATGTCAATGTCCGTGGTGTGCCGTTAAAATTGGTTGATACGGCAGGAATTCGTGAAACAGAAGATATCGTTGAGAAAATTGGTGTCGAACGATCCAGACAGGTTTTGAATGAATCAGATCTTATCTTGTTTGTGCTGGATTATAATGAGGAACTAACTGAAGAAGATAAGCGGCTGTTTGAAGCAATTCAAGGTTTGCAGTATATTGTTATTATCAATAAAACAGATTTACCGCAAAAACTTGATTTAGATAGTCTAAGGGAATATACGGGAGGAAATCCTGTTATTACGACTGCATTAATTAATGAAACTGGAATTGATGAATTGGAAGCGGCTATTGCGAAAGTATTTTTTGCTGGTGATATTGATACAGGTGATTTAACCTATGTCTCCAATGTACGTCATATTCAACTGTTGAAACAGGCAAACCAGGCGTTGGAGGATGCAATGCAAGGCTTGGAGATGGCTATGCCTTTGGATATTGTACAGATTGATGTCACCCGTACTTGGGAAATTTTAGGTGAAATTATTGGTGATACCGCCAGTGACAGTCTGATTGACCAGTTATTTTCACAATTCTGCTTGGGAAAATAATGATACAGCGTTTCGAAACATATTCAGATAGGTATTGAATGCATCCAGTCAACGGTAGCAAAAGGATGCTTCAGCAGACTTCGAAAAAGAAAGGATGAAAAATATGGTATATGATGCAGGACATTATGACGTCATTGTCATCGGTGCAGGTCATGCCGGATGCGAGGCAGGTGTAGCTGCTGCCCGCATGGGTGCGAAAACATTAATGTTGTCCCTTAATCTGGATATGGTCGCATTTATGCCATGTAACCCATCACTTGGTGGTCCAGCAAAAGGGATTGTTGTACGGGAAATTGACGCCCTTGGTGGGGTTATGGCAAAAGTGATCGACAAAACATATATCCAAATGCGGATGTTAAATACCAGAAAAGGACCTGCAGTGAGAGCCTTACGTGCACAGGCGGATAAGCCATTATATATTCGAGAAATGAAAAAAACATTGGAAAATGAGGAAAACCTGACCCTTCGCCAAGGCATGGTTGACAAATTAATCATTGAAGATGGTGTATGTAAAGGCGTTATAACGGAAACAAAAGCAGCGTATCATGCTGAAAATGTAATTATCACTACTGGCACATTTATGCGCGGAAAAGTGTTAATGGGGGATCTGGAATATGAAAGTGGCCCCAACAACCAACGTCCATCGATCAAACTTTCTGAACACCTGGAGGAACTTGGTTTTGAAATTACCCGGTTCAAGACAGGTACACCACCACGGGTAAATAGTCATACGATCGACTATTCGAAAACAGAGATACAACCAGGTGATGTGAAAGCACAAGGATTTTCTTATGAAACGACGGAATATATTACTGACCAAATTCCATGCTGGCTCACGTATACAAATGAATTCACACACCAGATTATTAATGATAATCTGAGTCTTTCTGCGATGTATTCTGGAGCAAAACGTGGTACTGGCCCACGATATTGTCCTTCCATTGAAGATAAAATTGTTCGTTTTAATGATAAGCCTCGCCATCAAATCTTCTTGGAACCAGAAGGAAGAGAAACAGAGGAAGTATATGTCCAGGGATTATCAACCTCTTTACCGGAGTCTGTTCAGCATGAAATGGTAAAATCCGTGCCAGGTCTGGAAAATGCTGAAATCATGCGGGCTGGATATGCGATTGAATATGACGCGATTGTACCAACACAACTTTGGCCAACATTGGAAACGAAAAAGATTCCTGGTTTGTTTACCGCCGGGCAAATTAATGGCACATCGGGATATGAAGAAGCCGCTGCTCAAGGGATGATGGCCGGGATCAATGCAGCAGCCAAGGTATTGGGAAAAGATCCATTAATTTTGGACCGCTCACAAGCATACATTGGCGTGTTAATTGATGACCTGGTTACCAAAGGAACAAAGGAACCATATCGTTTGTTGACATCCCGTGCTGAATATCGCCTGCTGTTACGTCATGATAATGCAGATTTGCGTCTAACGGAAATCGGCTATCAGTTGGGCTTGATTAAAGAAGAACGGTATCAAGCGTATCTGGAGAAAAACCGGTTGGTAGAACAGGAAAAAGAACGGCTTAGAAAAATTATCGTAAAACCGGAAGACAATGTTCAGGCATTGTTAAAGGAAGTAAATGCGACACCACTAAAAGAAGCAGTTAGGGCAGCAGACTTGTTAAAACGTCCGGAAATGACCTATGAACTCCTTGAACGGGTAATTGAAACGGATGACACCTTAACAGCGATTGTCAAGGAACAGGTCGAAATCCAAATCATGTATGAGGGTTATATTAAAAAAGCCAATGAACAGGTAGAACGCATGTTGAAGATGGAAGATAAGAAAATACCGGATAACCTTGATTATGACGATATTAATGGTATTGCTACCGAAGCAAGACAAAAACTGAAAAAGGTACGACCACTATCTGTTGGCCAGGCATCAAGGATTTCCGGAGTGAACCCATCAGATGTGTCTATTTTGCTCGTCTATATTGAACAAGGAAAAATAGCACGAGTGGCAAATTAAAGGTAAGGAGACGCCGTCATGAATCCAGAGCAATTTGTTACTGAATTAGGCAAGCATGGGATAAAATTGAGTAAAAAACAAATAAAACAGTTTGCTTTGTACTTCAACACCTTAATTGAGTGGAATGAAAAAATAAATTTAACGGCATTAACATTGGAAACAGATGTCTATTTAAAGCACTTCTATGACTCCATTA
Organism: Lentibacillus sp. L22; assembly: GCF_040812445.1. NCBI lineage: Bacteria > Bacillati > Bacillota > Bacilli > Caryophanales > Bacillaceae > Lentibacillus > Lentibacillus sp. L22. The sequence continues at coordinate 88,271 of NZ_JBFNXI010000005.1, forward strand.
CTGCTGCATTTTATTATGACTTTGCAAACAATCAGCATATTTGTGATGTGGGTGCTGGTGCTGGATTCCCAAGCATCCCGCTCAAAATATGTTTTCCAGATTTGCACGTCACTATTGTTGATTCACTTAAAAAACGGATTGGGTTTCTGGAACATTTGGCAACAACGCTTGATTTGAACAATGTCGCCTTTTACCATGACCGGGCCGAAAGCTTTGGGAGAAAATCGACATTTCGGGAAAAATTTGATGTTGTTATTGCTCGTGCCGTGGCCAGATTGTCAGTTTTAAGTGAATTATGTTTACCATTGTGCAAACAAAATGGCGTTTTTCTAGCTATGAAGGGTGCACAAACAAACGAAGAAGTAACTGATGCAAAGCCGGCACTGGCACAATTGGGTGGCGATACGCCCAATGTACATACGTTTGCATTACCAGAGGAAAATAGTGAACGTGCGATTATTTTTGTCAATAAAATAGGCAAAACCCCCTCCAAATACCCAAGAAAACCAGGTTTGCCAAATAAAAAGCCATTATCATGACCAAACGAGAATATCATTTGTTTGTTATATAATCACTATCTTAAGGTATGACAGTTAAAATAAACATAGCATTTTCCATAACTAGTCGTCACCAAAAAGTTTCACTTATTTTTTCTATGTCATACTTTTCTAGCTCCATCTATGATAGAATAAAATTAGTAGAGTGTTTTATGAGTTTATATTAGATGAAAGAAATTACTATGTTTCACGTGAAACATTTAATAAATAATGGACAGCAATACTTCTATATTAGGGCGTGAAGTTCTATTCATTTTAAAGATATGGGATTAATTTATGCTAATTGTATGCTAAAGGAAGGTTCACTTTATTTGTAGCGCTTCATAGTAAAGGTGGTGTCTGATAATGTTGCGTATTTTTGGGTTGGGGGATAAATCCAATTCAGAACCAGAAGAAGAGACATATCGTCCAGACGAGGTTATTCAGATTCCTGTTAAAAATATCGGGCCGAATCGCTTTCAGCCGAGATCCGTGTTTGATGAAGAAAAAATACAAGAATTGGCACAAACCATTCATACACATGGAATGATTCAGCCAATTATCGTCAGGAAAGTAGATGAAGATTCATATGAACTAATCGCCGGAGAACGAAGATGGCGTGCGATCCAAACGTTGGAGTGGGAAAAGGCGCCGGTAATTATTCGGGAAATGACCGATGCGGAGACTGCTTCCGTTGCCTTGATTGAGAACCTGCAGCGGGAGGAACTGACAGTTATTGAAGAAGCAACAGCGTATGCCAAATTATTGGAACTTCATTCATTAACACAAGAGGCCTTGGCGCAACGGTTGGGTAAAAATCAATCAACAATTGCGAATAAATTAAGACTGTTGAAGTTACCCGAAAGTGTACAAACAGCATTAATGGAAAAAACAATTACCGAACGGCATGCACGGGCATTAATCAAAGTGAAGGATCCGGAACAGCAGGAAAAACTACTTGAAGAAATTTTGGACAAGGATCTCAATGTCAAACAAACTGAAGAACGGATTAAAAAATTAAATGATTCAACAGAAAGTAAAAAGAAAAAGCGACCAAAATTAAAAGGCGTTAATAAAGACATTCGAATTGCTATGAATACCATTCGGCAATCATTAAATATGGTTTCTGATACTGGAATTGATGTGGAGACAGACGAAGAAGATTTGGACGAATATTATCAGATCACCATTAAGATTCCCAAAAAGAAAGAGTAAACAGCAGGCAAGATCAACTACCCGTCCCCTTTACGATGGGTAGTTTTTGTATATGCAACAGCGGTGGCGCCCTTGATCGCTGCAGCCGGATATAGGGCTGTTATTTAAACCCTCCTTAAGCAAATTAATTTTTTTTCAACAAAGCGAAAAAGCTAGTTCTTTCTAGCAAATAAATGATAAAATAATAGATATAGAGTTTTTTAGGTAGGTGAAACCATGAATAAAACAATCGCCATCGCAAACCAAAAGGGTGGTGTAGGAAAAACAACATCTTCAGTTAATTTAAGTGCTTGCCTGGCGTCGTTTGATAAAAAAGTGTTATTGGTTGATATTGATCCGCAGGGAAATGCTACAAGTGGATTAGGTGTAAATAAGGCCGATATGGATCAATGTGTATATAATGTGCTTGTTGAAGACCTGCCTGCCGAGGAAGTTTGTGTTCCAACAAATGTTGAAAACTTGGATATAATCCCTGCCACCATTCAACTTGCTGGCGCAGAAATTGAATTAGTCCCAACTATATCCCGTGAAATTCGCTTAAAAAAAGCATTGGACAGTCTAAAGGAAAATTATGATTATATCATTATTGATTGCCCGCCATCATTAGGGTTGTTGACGATAAATGCCCTCACATCTGCGGACACAGTAATGATTCCGGTGCAATGTGAATATTACGCTTTGGAAGGACTTAGTCAATTGTTAAATACGATCCGTTTGGTACAGAAACATTTGAACAAGGAATTGATGATTGAAGGCGTTTTGTTGACGATGCTGGATGCCAGGACCAATTTGGGTATTCAGGTTATTGAAGAAGTGAAAAAGTACTTCCAGGACAAAGTATACAAGTCGATTATTCCAAGGAACATACGATTAGGTGAAGCCCCTAGTTACGGACAGCCGATCATTACGTATGATCCGAAATCAAGAGGTGCAGAAGTATATCTTGAATTAGCGAAGGAAGTGATGAGTAGTGGCGAGAGGGTTAGGTAAAGGTATTAATGCGCTTTTCCCCAAGGTAGAGGAAGATGATAAAGCGAACATTCAAGAGATTCCGATTAACGAATGCAGGCCCAATCCTTATCAACCTAGAAAAACATTTCATGCAGACGCAATTGAAGAATTGAAAGAATCGATACTTCAACATGGAATCATTCAGCCATTAATCGTTCGTGAAAGTATCAAAGGCTACGAAATTGTTGTTGGTGAAAGACGCTTTCGTGCTGCAAAAGAGGCAGGACTTTCCACAATCCCGGTTATCGTTAAAGAATTAACTGATGAAAAGATGATGGAGCTTGCATTATTGGAAAACCTGCAGCGTGAAGATTTGACACCAATAGAGGAAGCCCAAGCATACGCTAATTTGATGAATGAATTAAACATCACCCAGGAAGTTTTATCCCAGCGGCTAGGCAAAAGCAGATCACATATCGCCAACATTGTCCGTTTACTTTCATTGCCGGATCAAGTCATTGCGTATATTAATAATGGTGAACTATCAATGGGACACGGACGGGCATTGTTAGGATTAAAGGACAAGACCAAGTTGATCCCAATGGTAAAAAAAATCCGCAATGAAAAACTAAATGTTCGTCAGGTTGAACAATTAATTATTCAATTAAATAAAAAGCCGGAACCCAAAAAGGAAAAACCCAAAAAGGATATTTTTCTAAAAGAACGGGAATCTATATTACAAGATCGCTTTGGAACATCGGTTACCATTCAACGAGGAAAACGAAAGGGCAAGATCGAAATTGAATTTTATTCGGATGAAGATCTGGAACGAATTATCGAAACAATGGATTATAAATAGGATGATAGAAAAGGCTGACTTCCCTTATTAACGTCAGTCTTTTTTTCTATACATGTGTTAGGAGGGGATTCGTAAATGATTTATTTTGATCAAGCGGCATCATCATTTCCTAAGTCACCGGAAGTAACCAATGCGATGATAAAGGCAGTCGAGGTTTACGGAGCCAATCCGGGAAGAAGCGGGCATCAACTCGCACGAAAAGCATCAGAAAAAATTAATCAAACAAGAGAAAAGGCAGCTTCCTTGTTTGGACTGCAGGATCCAAAACGGGCATTGTTCTATATTAATGCGACTGTTGCAATTAATCAAGCAATTAAAGGATTGTCTTGGCAAAAAGGTGATCATGTAGTCACAACTTCATTTGAACATAATTCCATACGCAGACCGCTTGAATACATAAAAAGAACATATGGTGTATCAGTCACCTATGTACCTTGGAGAGGAAATAGTAAAACATTTATAGAAGATGTTTGTCATGCAATACAACCAAAGACGAAATTAATTGCCATGACGCATGCATCAAACGTCACCGGCACAATAATTCCACTGCACAAAATAATGACCTTTGCTAAAAACAGTGGGATTTTAACATTAGTGGATGCCTCACAAACAGCAGGGCATGTACCTATAAACATGGAGGAAATGGGAATCGACATGTTAGCTTTTCCTGGACATAAAGGGTTATTAGGCCCTCAAGGAACTGGCATGTTACTTGTACAAACGGGAATTGAATTAGAACCGATTCATCATGGTGGAACAGGCAATTTTTCTGAAGCCATCACTCAACCGGATCAATGGCCGGAACATCTGGAAAGTGGAACATTAAATACTCCAGGCATTGCTGGGCTTTTCGCAGCTTTATTAGCCTATGAACAACGAAAAACCAACAATGTTCCACGTGAAACATTGTTGGCGAAACAACTTTATCAGGAACTAAAAAAAATACCAGGTGTATTACTATATGGCCCAACAGACCAGGAAGAAAGAATACCAATTGTGGCCTTTAATGTCTTGCATGTGCCTTCACAGGAAATTGCTATGATCCTAGATTCACATTACGATATTGCGGTACGGGCAGGGTTACATTGCAGTCCGCTAACTCATGAAATGATGGGAACAACCAATATGGGAGTTGTTCGGGCGAGCCTAGGCTATTATAATACGGAAAAAGAAGTTGATACGTTTATTCAGGCAATCACAGATATTGTAGCAGCATACGAAGATATTTAGCAGATAATGGAGTTGTAGCAATGGCTTTACTAGGCACTATCATAAATGGGATATGCATTATTATTGGCAGTTTAATTGGATTGTTATTCACCAAAATACCGGAACGTTATAAAGAAACCGTTATGCAGGGGATTGGACTTGCCGTTATCCTGATTGGTTTACAAATGGCTTTTGAAGCAGATGTGATTATTATTGTACTGCTCAGCCTGTTGAGTGGGGCGATTATTGGAGAATGGCTGCATATTGAAGAAGGATTAAACCGGTTGGGAGCCTGGATTGGCAGTAAGTTTACCTCAAGTGGTGATGATTTTAGTATTGCCCAAGGGTTTATTACTGCTTCCCTTATTTTTGGTATTGGTGCCATGTCCGTAATTGGTGCATTGGACAGTGGAATTCGGGGTGACCATGAAATTTTAATTACAAAGGGAATCATCGATGGGTTTGTGGCTCTGGTACTGACAACCACACTTGGATTTGGTGTCATATTTTCTGTTATCCCTGTGCTGGTTTATGAAGGTTCGATTGCTTTATTAGCGACACAAATCGAAAATTGGCTTCCTAAAGCATTCCTGGATGGATTTATTATTGAACTTACTGCAGTGGGCGGGCTAATGATTGTAGCTATTGGACTTAATCTATTAAAATTGACCAGCATCCGGATTGGCAATTTATTACCCGCCCTCGTGACTGTTGGAATTGTATTTTATATTTATCAGCTATTTTGACCGCATTTAGTTGATATGTGGTCCACTGGTATGATGATTTATCGCAGTGTAACTGGCTGTAAGACTGCTCACTTCATGAATAGAGAAAATATGAAAATTCTAGGTGAGAGATCCAACAGCCAGTAACGGTCTGATTGGTTCAACTTCAAATATCAATTTTCGATGAGGCGATGTTTTTTTGTGAAATCATGGCGGGGAGTTTTCGACCATGTGTCAACTGGCGATCAATTTGATCCAATATGGCGGTTACCTTCTTCGCCATATCAATAACAATGGATAACCTTGTATTTTGCAGGACTGAATACTCCATAAAACCACTCACATTTACCACACCAGTTATATAGATATTCCCGATTTCCGGCAGTTGTTTATTCATGGCTGCCCCAGGCTTAATTGGCCCAACACCAGTAACAATGGATCCTACTGAACGGCTCTTTCCCAAACAGGCATCAATCGCGATAATAAACGGACAACGATGGCGGCGCTCAATATGTCGAACATAATCATGGAGATTTGCAGCATGTACCGGCTTTTTCAATGTTCCATATACCGTCATATGTCGTGGCCTTAATTCGGTAAAAAAACTACCGATTAATGGACCAAGTGCATCTCCTGTAGAACGGTCAGTGCCGATACAGACAATGACATATTCATGCGGGAACTTGGGAAGCCATGAAATGAGTTTCTCACCCATTATTTCAAGTAAATCAGGATCTGTATAGTCCATCCTGAAAACATCATTTTTTGTTTTTAACTGCTTTTTTAGATTCATAGCTTATCCTCCACAAACATATTGGTATTAGTATACGGATTTTAAAAAGGAAGTATACGTACCATATTAAAAATTATTGGAGGAACTGCAATGATTAAGGCTGGTCTTAGATGGATGTTTTTAATTATAGGCACAACGATAGGTGCTGGTTATGCATCGGGAAGAGAATTATGGCAATTTTTCGGGCATGAAAGTGGACTGGCTATCCTGTTGTTTGCCGTTTTCTTTTCCATATCTGTGTACGTCATTTTGGATCTGAGTTACCAGCGGCAATCTACAGACTATCTGCCAATTCTTCGCGACATTGTAGGTAAAAAGCTTACGGGTGTTTATGATGTCATGATTTTTTTATATCTGATTACGACTACCGTAGTCATGATTGCCGGAAGTGGTGCAACAGGACAGGCTTTTAATATTTCTTATTGGTGGGGTGTTGCTTTTATTGTCGTTACGCTTGTTTTACTGTTCTTTAAAGATATCAGCGGAATCTTATCGGTAAATCAGGTGGTTCTGCCATTATTGCTTGGCGGGCTTCTCTATATATTGCTCTTATTTACCCATGATCAGGGATTGTCTCTGTTTTCTCACTGGTATGAACAACGAAATTGGACGGCTGCCTTTCCATTTACAGCATTGAATATTCTTCCTTTGATTGCTGTTCTTGGGGCAATTGGCAATAAGATTCATTCCAAGGGAGAAATTTGGTTTGCCAGTGTTGGATGTGGCGTCATTTTGGGCACGCTCTCATATATCTATAACAATAGCCTCATCCAGATTGCTGACGAATTATTACTCTATGAAATACCGTTATTTGCAATTTTGAAGGATTACCCGTTCAGCATGCTCATCTTTATGTCTGCCATGCTCTGGTTTGCAATTTTTACGACAGCTGCTTCCGGGGTAATGGGAATAGTGACAAGGATCCAGCATTATCTGAATGTACCTTTATGGTTATTAGTGCTTTTAATTTTGCTTGTGATGGTTCCGTTAACGACCTTGGGATTCTCAACGTTAATTAACTATCTCTATCCCTTTTATGGCCTGCTTAATTTATATGTACTCACCCGCCTTCTGTTATTTCCAATTTGGAAAAAAATCGATAAAAGAAGCAGCTAAATTAGATTGCTATATTCTTTTCTTATTCTCCATATTGAGGTAAAATCTATACATGGAATAGGCTTTGCCTGAAAAAAAGAAAGTTTCCTATTTTCGGAGGGATAAAATTGGCGGAAACATTAACAGAGGCTAATAAAATAAATAGCATCAATGATTTATGGAGTTTTTTAACAGGCGCCCAGCTTTGGATTGATATATCCAAATCAATCGGCAGGGCTGTATTAATTATACTGATCGCGATAATTATTGTCCGTCTGGGGAAAAAGATTATCGAGCGGATATTTCGGAATAAACAGCGTGGCCCTTTTCGTATCACGGAACGTAGGGAAATGACGCTCAAAAAACTGATTCAGAACATGTTATCATATACCGTGTATTTTGCCGCAATTATCATGGTACTTGATAATGCTTTTGGCTTTAACGTGGGGGCACTTCTAGCGGGAGCAGGAGTTGTTGGGCTAGCAATCGGCTTTGGTGCCCAAAATCTGGTTCGTGATCTTATTTCCGGCTTCTTTATTATCTTTGAGGATCAGTTTTCGGTAGGGGATTATATTGTCGCCTCTAATGCTGAAGGAACAGTTGAAGAAATTGGGATTCGTACAACAAAGATTATGAGCTGGACAGGAGAACAGTACATTATTCCTAATGGCGATGTCACCCAGGTAACTAATTATTCGATTCATAACGGGCTGGCTGTTGTTGATATTAATGTACCATATGAAAGTGATATATTAGCAGCTGAAAAGATTATTGAGACAATCATTGAGGATTTGCCAGAGAAATATGAAGAAATTGTAGAAACACCGGTTATTCAAGGTATTCAATCATTGGAAACATCACACTATGTCATCCAGGTGATCGCCGAAACCTTGCCCGTATACCAATGGGCTGGTGCCAGAATCATTCGTAAAGAGGTCAAGGAACGACTTTATCATGAAGGTATTGAAATCCCTGCACCAAGACTTGTCATGTACACACGTGAGGAAGCACCGCAAATAAGCGGGGATGGGGTACAGGAACGGATAAGAAGCAATAGTCAATGATTAAAGCATGCAAAGGGGGATGCGATAATGCCGGATAAACAGTTTGGATTACATGATATTGTTGAAATGAAAAAACAGCATCCGTGTGGAGAAAACCGTTGGAAAATCATTCGGATGGGGATGGACATCCGCATCAAATGCATGGGCTGTAACCATAGTGTAATGATCCCGCGCAAAGAGTTTACCAAAAAGATGAAAAAGGTATTGGAAAAAGCGGAAGAGTAAAGAATGATTTTACAAAAATTGACAGATTAATCTCCCCGGCAGTTGTTAATATGAAAAAATTATGTAAAATTATTTTTTTAGCCGAGAATGTGATTTTTCGGCTGGCTAATAACAGATGAAATTAAATTTTCCATGTTCAATTGGCAAAAATGTGTCCGTTAAAAAGGCTCATTTTTGCTTTTTCGTTGCTTGTCAATTGATTGGCATGTACTTATAATGAATGGTAACGAACGCGTTCATGGAAGGAATCCTTAAGGAGTGAAAGTTAGTTATGTCTTTAACAGCAGGAATTGTTGGCCTTCCCAATGTCGGGAAATCAACATTATTTAATGCAATTACCCAAGCAGGTGCGGAGGCAGCCAACTATCCATTTGCGACAATTGATCCAAACGTTGGTATTGTTGAAGTACCTGACGATCGATTAAATAAATTAACGGAATTGGTACATCCGAAGAAAACTGTACCAACAGCTTTTGAATTTACCGATATTGCAGGTATTGTCAAAGGTGCAAGTAAAGGGGAAGGTTTGGGTAATCAATTTTTGTCCCATATTCGCCAGGTTGATGCGATTTGTCAGGTTGTACGTTGTTTTGAGGATGAAAATATTACCCATGTTTCCGGCAAGGTTGATCCTATTACTGATATTGAAGTGATAAATTTGGAATTGATCTTAGCTGATTTGGAAACTGTCAATAAACGCTATCAGCGGGTAGAAAAATTAGCCAGACAAAAGGAAAAAGGTGCGGTTGTGGAGTATGAGGTACTTACCAAATTGAAACAAGCGCTTGAAAATGAACAACCCGCACGTGTAGTCGAATTTAATGAAGAGCAGAGGAAGGTTGTTAAAGGACTACAACTATTAACAAGTAAACCAACCTTGTATGTAGCCAATATTAAAGAAGATGAAATTGCTGAACCTGATGCTAATGAGAATGTGCAAAAAGTAAAGAAATTTGCAGCCAATGAAAATGCGGAAGTAATTGTCGTCAGTGCGAAAATTGAAGAAGAAATTGCCGAATTGGATCCGGACGAAAAGGATATGTTCCTGGATGAACTGGGGATTGAAGAATCTGGGCTGGACAAGCTTATTAAAGCATCATACAACTTATTGGGACTGGCAACTTATTTTACGGCAGGTGAGCAGGAAGTTAAAGCATGGACCTTTCATAAAGGCATTAAGGCGCCACAAGCAGCAGGAATCATCCATTCTGATTTTGAACGAGGATTTATTCGCGCAGAGGTCGTTTCCTATGAGGATTTAATGGCTGCTGGATCCATGGTGCAAGCTCGTGAAAATGGTCGTGTACGTCTGGAAGGGAAAGAATATATTGTCCAAGACGGCGATGTCATCCATTTCCGTTTCAATGTATAGTTAAAGGTGTCTGGTTGTCTAAGGTCTGTATTATAAAAAAGGCTGTTTTTTAATGTGATTGCTATTAACGTATATTTGGATTCTCTCGAAATGTTGTTTTTTTAGGTCTGTTTTGGTATAATATCTCATTGTGAGTAATGTATAAGATTACTCCTTGCTCTTATTGCAGAAAATGGAAGGTTTTAACCTTTTTTCTAATAGATAAGGGCCGCTAAGACCAAAAGGAGGTGTAACGGATGACAAAATACGAGATCATGTATATCATCCGCCCAGATATCGAAGAAGAGGCGCAAACAGCTTTAATTGAGCGCTTTAACAACATTCTTACTGATAATGGAGCGGAGATTGAAAAAGTTGATGAAAAAGGCAAGCGCCGTCTTGCATATGAAATTCAAGATTATCGTGATGGCTACTACGTTGTTATCAATTTTGCGGCTGATGAAAATGCTATCAATGAGTTTGATCGCCAGGCAAAATTTAGTGACGATATTATTCGCCATATCGCAATTCGAGAAGAAGATCAATAATAAGGGGTGGTTCTGATGTTAAATCGTGTCGTACTAGTTGGCAGATTAACGAAGGATCCAGATTTACGTTATACAGCAACCGGAGTCGCGGTGGCCAACTTTACCATTGCGGTTAACCGGCCTTTTTCCAACCAGCAAGGTGAACGTGAAGCAGATTTTATTAATTGTGTCGTTTGGCGCAGAGCTGCGGAAAACCTGGCAAACTACATGAAAAAAGGTAACATGATCGGCGTTGATGGTCGGGTTCAGACACGCAGATATGAAGGACAGGATGGAAAGACCGTTTTTGTAACAGAAATTGTCGCCGAAAGTGTGCAATTTTTGGAAACAAAAAGTTCTTCACAAAGAAGTCAAGGATCCTCTGGTTTTCAGCCACAACAAAGTCCGAATCAAAACCAAAACCAGAATCAGAACCAGCCAAATCCTGAGAACCCATTTGGAAATAATGGCGAACCTATCGATATATCCGACGATGATTTACCGTTTTAGTGAGTGTTCAAAAAGGAGGATAAAAAGGACCGAGAAGTTCTAGGCGGCGTAGCTTTGAGCACCGGAGTGTACATAGAAGGTACATGAGGAGCGGAAAAGCAAGCCAACGACGAAATTCGAAGCGTCATTTTTACCGGACTTTTTGAACATCCTCTTTTAGATCATTGTTTGAACAAATAACCAAAAGGAGGGGTACAAATGGCAGCTCGTCGCGGTCGTGCAAAGCGTCGTAAAGTGTGTTACTTCACAGCGAACGGAATTACACACATCGACTATAAAGATGTTGATTTACTGAGACGTTTCATTTCAGAGCGCGGAAAGATACTTCCACGTCGTGTAACTGGAACATCTGCAAAATATCAGCGTAAATTGACCAAAGCAATCAAACGTGCTCGTCAAATGGCATTATTGCCTTACGTAGCCGAGTAATAAAATAAAGACCCTTTTGCAAGTATTCCGCGAAAGGGTCTTTATTTTATTTGATTATAATAGTGATGACGCTTTCGCCAAAAGTGCAGTTTTTCAATAAAACTAGATAACACAGCTATATTTTTCCTCTTGACTGTTCTTTTCTTCTTGGATAGACTGTAATCATTTTAATCATTAATATAATCGTATAAATAAGAAATAGCCATAGCCAGCGATCGCTAATTGGAATGAATAGCGCGATAATGGTATAGATTAAAAACGGAATCGTTGTTGTGTAAGCACACATTTTCCACAGGATGGCAAAACGGATCTTACGGGATAGCGCCCGGCTAATCAAAACACCAATATAAGCCACTGCAGATAGTATGACAAATACAAAGATCACTAACGGCAGATAATAGAAAATAAAAAAGTACATCAACAAAAAAAATATATGTACTGTAATCCCTGATTGGCTTGGGTTGGACAGTCGTTCCAGCAGAGATGGGATGGAAACAATCAGCAGAAGCAAAAACATGTACATAACGGTAATATCCATACCAATCCGATTGAGCCGGAACATGGCATTTTTAGCTGGTAGTTTGATACTATGGAGTAACGCCTGGATAAAAATCATTGCTGGACATCCTTCTTTTCTTAAGTAAGCTGGACAAATAAATTAATATCTCCCCCCTATTATAGTAAAAAAACTTGTAAAAAGCGCATGTAATATCGTTTTTACTTTTCTTTTATTTGGATTTCCGCATTTTTCAATCCCAAAATGTCTACAAAAAATGTTATCATATAGTAATGATATGAAAAAAAGTCTGTAATTGAATGTAAGAGGTGCAATTCATGAATCGATCGAAACTACTGACAGAAGGTGCATTACTCACTGCGATTTATATGATTCTCCTTTTAATTATCACGATTGTACCAGTGGTGGGAGCTATTGCTTTCTTTCTTTTGCCAATCCCATTTGCAGTATTTGCATCACGATATAATTGGAAACCATCACTTATCATGTTTGTGGCGTGCCTGGTTCTGTCAACTTTATTTGCAACAGCCTTTTCTCCGCTAACCATTTTGATGGGGCTTGGCGGGATCATGATTGGTGTTGCCATGAATAAGAATTTGTCAGCCTATGAAACATGGGCACGGGGTACGGTTGGTTTTGTGATCGGCTTCGTATTTTTGTTTTTGATTACACAGTTGGTGTTTGATGTGAATATTGTAAAAGCAATCAACCAGGCAATTGACCAATCGATGGAGCAAGCCCAGGGAATGATGGATCAGTTTGGTTTGCCAGGGCAAGCCGAAGAACAGCTTTCCATGATTGAACAGCAGGTCGATCTGATGAAAAATTTAATTCCAGCCGGTATCGCAATAATTGGAATTATTTTTGCCTTTATCTGTCAATGGATCAGTTATAAGATTGTCAATCGTATATGGAGCAAGGATTACCGATTTCCGCCCTTTCGTAATCTGACATTGCCGGTATCACTCATATGGATTTACTTTATTGCGATTATTTTCTCTTTCTTTGATTTGGATCCAAATGGAACCTTGTATTTGGCAGTAAATAATGTGTTAATGCTCATTGGTACATTAATGATTTTACAAGGATTTTCACTGATTTTCTTTTATGCTTATCAGAAAGGCGGATCAAAGGCACTGCCGATTATCAGTATTATAGCTACACTTTTTATACCGTTCTTGGTAATTCTGGTGCGAGTCTTGGGAATCATTGATATAGGCTTTCGCTTGCGGGATCGGATTTCCGCCAATAAATAAAGTGAAATTTCATTCAGTGGGGGTTTTACAGCCCGTTAATGCGAGATAAAGAAAGAATTGTGCAATCGGCTAAACGCTGGTCGATTAAAGCCGGACGTCTTGTGCTGACGTTGGCATGACCAGCGTCTTGCGAACTGAACAAAGGTACTGGAACCGGATGGAAGGCTGCAGGACGCAGGTCAGTTCGGCGTTGCGACAGGGTCGCGGGCTTGGCCGAACTTTCCCTCCCCTGGCAATACCCAGAATAGGGCCTGGATTTTTGTACGTTCTTACCTAACGAAAAAGGTTATGGAGTGAATTCTATGCCAGATTTACAGAAGAAACCCGCATTTAGTAGACACCTATGGATTATTTATTTATTATCCATTATTCTGCTTGGTGTCATTTGGTATTATCAATGGATATTAGGGTTATTAATGACGTTATTTTTAATTGCATCGTTTTATTATAGTATTCGAACCGAGAAAACAATTATCAATGAAACAGAGGAATATATTGCGACACTCTCCCACCGGATCAAGAAGGTTGGCGAGGAAGCATTATTGGAAATGCCAATTGGAATTGTTCTGTACAATGAAGATTACATCGTTGAATGGGCGAATCCGTATATGAATCGATTCGGTGAGGAGGATATCTTAGTTGGCAAGTCATTGAATTTGCTGTCCGATGATCTCATTCCAACGATTAAGGAAGGAAAAGATGAAGTTTGGTTTGAACTGGAAGGCTATGATTTTCAGTCGATTATTAAAAAGGAAGAACGTCTGCTATACTTTTTTGACCGAACTGAGCAAAAAAAATTCAAACATTATATGAAAATGATCAAACAATTTTAGCAATCATTTTTTTGGATAACTATGAGGAAATCACGCAAAACATGGATGATACATGGAAGAGTCAATTGAATTCAAAGGTTACAGCTGCCTTAAATGATTGGTCACATACGTATGGGCTATATCTGAAACGAACGTCACAGGAGCGGTTTCTGGCAGTTGGCACAAGGGAAATTCTTGGTAAATTGGAAAAGACCAAGTTTAATATTCTTGACGAGATAAGAGAACTTAATTCAGAACAGAATATTCCATTGACGATCAGTATCGGCGTTGGTTATGGTGAGATGCTGTTACCTGCACTCGGGGAATTGGCACAATCGAGCCTTGACCTGGCACTGGGCCGCGGGGGTGACCAGGTTGCGATTAAGGATGATCTGGGAAAAGTTCGATTCTATGGCGGGAAAACCAATCCAATGGAAAAACGTACAAGGGTCAGGGCTCGTGTTATCTCCCATGCACTGAAGGAATTAGTGAAGGAGAGTGATCAAGTACTGATTATGGGGCATAAGTCACCTGATATGGATTCGGTTGGTGCCGCAATTGGTATTTTAAATATTGCCAGAGCCAATGATGTGGAAGGGTATATTGTGCTTGATCCGAATGATATTAATTCAAGCATTACCCGGATGATGGACGCGATTAAAAAAGAGGAAAGTTTATGGAACCACTTTATTGAGCCAGATGAAGCAGAAACAATTGTTACTAGCAGAAGCCTGGTTGTTGTTGTTGATACGCACAAACCGTCTATGATGGCTGATCCTCGATTGTTAAGTAAAACCGACTTTAAGGTTATCATTGACCATCACCGCCGTGCTGAGGAATTCGTGGATAATCCGACACTTGTATATATGGAACCGTACGCATCATCGACAGCAGAATTGGTTACAGAGTTGTTGGAGTATCAGCCGAAAACATTAAAATTGAAAATGCTGGAGGCAACCACACTGCTTGCTGGTATTATTATTGACACGAAAAGTTTCACATTACGAACGGGATCACGAACATTCGATGCTGCATCCTATTTACGTTCCAAGGGTGCTGACACGGTGTTGGTGCAGCAATTTATGAAAGAGGACTTAAATATTTATGTGAAGCGCAGTAAGTTAATCGAACGCGCTACAGTTTATCATCATTCGGTTGCCATAGCCAAGGGAATCAAGGGGGAAACCTATGGATCTGTGCTAATTGCCCAGGCAGCGGATACGCTGTTGACGATGAGTGGAATCGAAGCTTCATTCGTTATTTCTGAACGGGAAGATGGTAAAATTGGTATAAGTGCAAGGTCACTCGGTGATGTAAATGTGCAGGTTATTATGGAGAAAATGAACGGCGGCGGTCATTTAACCAATGCCGCAACACAAATTGAGGATACTACCATGGATGACGCTGAAGCACTGTTAAAAGAAATACTTGAAGATTATTTTGGAGGAGGAGAATTAGAATGAAAGTTATCTTCTTAAAAGACGTGAAAGGTAAAGGAAAAAAAGGCGACGTTAAAAATGTTTCTGATGGATATGCCCGTAATTATTTACTAAAGAATAAATTAGCTGAAGAAGCAACAGAAGGTAATATGAAGGCATTAAATGCTAAAAAGCGTAAAGCAGCTCAAGAAGAACAAGCGGAAAAAGATGAGGCTATAAAATTAAAAGATACCCTTGCCAATCTAACTGTTGAGTTGCAAGCAAAGTCAGGAGATAACGGTCGTCTGTTTGGCTCCATTACCAGCAAACAGATCGCTGAAACATTGGAAAAATCGTACGGCTATAAGCTCGATAAACGTAAAATTGAACTGGATGAACCAATCCGGGCTTTGGGATACACAACCGTCCCGATAAAACTCCATCCCGAAGTAACAGGTTCCATAAAAGTACACGTCACAGAAAAATAGGGACAGAGGGACGGTTCTCCTGTCCCATCGTTTTCATACAAGTGCGTGTTCAAAAAGGAGGATAAAAAGGACCGAGAAGTTCTAGGCGGCGTAGCTTTGAGCACCGGAGTGTACATAAAAGGTACATGAGGAGCGGAAAAGCAAGCCAACGACGAAATTCGACGTGTCATTTTTACCGGACTTTTTGAACATCCTCTACAAGGGAAACGATGGCTTGATAAGTAACCAACCCTTAGTCACTCCGATTTATAAGAGGAGAAATGAAACAAATGAATGAGAATTGGAATGATCGTACACCACCACATAATATTGAAGCGGAACAGGCGGTCATTGGTGCTATTTTCCTTGAACCTGAGGCTTTTTCCCAAGCCTCTGAACGGTTAATGCCGGCGGATTTCTATCGGGCCGGTCATCAACGCATCTTTGAGACAATGATGCGGCTCTCCGACCTTGGTGAACCGATTGACCTGGTCACGGTAACTACATCATTATCAAATGCAAAACTGTTAGATGAGGTTGGCGGGGTCTCCTATTTGACCGATCTGGCTGGCAGTGTCCCAACCGCTGCTAACATTGGTTATTACAGTAAAATTGTTGAAGAAAAATCGATACTGCGCCGGTTAATCCGAACCGCAACAGACATTGTTACTACCGGTTACACCAGAGAAGATGATGTCGATGATGTTTTAAATGAGGCGGAGAAAAATATTCTCGAAGTTTCACAGCGACAAAGTGCCGGCGCTTTTAAGTCTATCAAGGACGTATTAATAGAGGTCTACGATGATATTGAAATGCTGCATAATCATCAAGCGGATGTCACAGGCGTACCAACAGGGTATCGGGATCTTGATCAAATTACCTCAGGGTTTCAGCGCAACGACCTGATTATTATCGCTGCCCGTCCATCAGTCGGTAAGACCGCATTTGCGTTAAATATTGCGCAAAACGTGGCTATTAATACCAATGAAAATGTGGCGATCTTCAGCTTGGAGATGGGCGCCGAGCAGCTTGTCCAGCGGATGCTTTGTGCGGAGGGCAATATTGATGCTCAGCGTCTTCGGACAGGTACGCTGGAGGCCGATGACTGGGGAAAGTTGACGATGGCAATGGGGAGCTTGTCCAACGCTGGTATTTATATTGATGACTCACCTGGCATCCGTGTTAGTGAAATTCGCTCCAAATGTCGGCGGTTAAAACAAGAACATGGATTGGGTATGATCCTGATTGATTATTTGCAGCTCATCCAGGGAAGTGGCAATTCCAGAGAAAACAGACAACAGGAAGTATCCGAAATTTCCCGGTCATTAAAAGGACTTGCCCGGGAATTGAATGTACCATTAATTGCTTTATCACAGCTATCCCGTGGTGTGGAGCAGCGTCAGGATAAACGCCCGATGATGTCGGACTTACGTGAATCCGGAAGTATTGAACAGGATGCTGACATTGTTGGATTCTTATATCGTGATGATTATTATGATCAGGAATCGGAAAAACAAAACATTATTGAGATTATCATTTCCAAACAGCGTAATGGCCCTGTTGGCACAGTGGAGCTTGCTTTCGTAAAGGAATATAATAAGTTCGTTGATTTGGATCACCGTTACCAGGAAAGTGATATCCCGCCAGTACCGGTATAAGGCGGATTCTTAGGGGAACCCCGGTAACGCACAAAATCTTCAATTGAGAAAAGATCCTCCATTAAAAACTAACTCAAGCTGGTTTCTATGCAAGCTCCACAGCCTTCAAACATGGGAAGGCTTATTTTTTTCGTTCTGTTGTGAACCTTGAAATACTGGATAAACTAAGTCTTATTAGCTTATAAATCCAGGAGGAAAAAAACAATGGCAGACTTTTGCCCGGTTCTGTGGCCGGAGGAACCAACACCGAAAAATGAAAAATCATGTAAGGAATGTGGTCTTTATCAGCATGGTTCAAGAATGATTTGGGGTGAAGGAAACCCCGATGCTCCGATTATGGTTTTATTGGACAATCCAGGGGCGCGGGAAAACCGTGAAGGAAACCCGTTTGTCTGTGGCACAAGGCAAACATTGCAAACAGCCGCCAATGATGCAGGATTAAACATGCATGATTTATATGTAACCTTTATATTAAAGCGAAAGCCAACTAAAAAATATGACAAAGAAGCGACCAGAGCTATTTGTATGAACCATCTGGAGCAACAACTGCAAGCAAAACAGCCGGCATTTGTGTTGTGTTTGGGGAATGTCGCTGTCCAATCGTTTTTTCAAGATGTTCATGTTGATGTAAAATCACTACGCGGTCAAATGCACGATGTACGAGGATATCAAACCTGTACCGCTTACCACCCATTAGCAGTCAGACGCCGGCCAAATTTATGGAAGTTATTTCTGGAAGATTGGCGATTCCTCGCTAACAACTACCAAACACGCATGAGGCTAAGTATCAATTAAGGGGGATAACCACATCATATTAGCTGTCCTCCCCCTAAAATTAAAAATAGAACAAAAGACATTTGGCCAAAAGTAAGGTAAAATAGACAAAAGCATGTGACTAAAAGGATGTGACTGGATTGAGTCAGAAAATATTAGTTGTTGATGATGAACAGCCCATTGCAGATATATTGAAATTTAATTTGGAAAAAGAGGGTTATCAGGTTGTTTGCGCATATGACGGAGACGAGGCGATTGAACTTGCGCAAAGTGAGGAACCTGATTTAATATTGCTGGATCTTATGTTGCCTAACAAAGATGGCAATGAAGTATGCCGGGAAATCCGTAAAACCCAATCAATGCCGATTATTATGTTGACGGCAAAAGATGCGGAAATCGATAAAGTTCTGGGCCTTGAACTTGGTGCAGATGATTACGTTACCAAACCGTTTAGTAATCGGGAACTAGTTGCCCGGGTGAAGGCAAATCTGAGAAGACAACAGAATATCCCGGATGATAAGGTAAAAGCAACCAAAGATATTGTGATGGGGAACCTTGTGATTCACCCGGATGCATACGCTGTTACCCGAAATGGAGAACAGGTGGAACTGACCCATCGTGAATTTGAATTATTGCATTATTTGGCACGTCATATCGGACAAGTCATGACCAGGGAACACCTGCTGGAAACAGTCTGGGGGTATGATTATTTTGGTGATGTACGGACGGTTGATGTAACGGTCAGAAGACTTCGTGAAAAAATTGAGGAGAATCCAAGTAACCCCATGTGGATTGTGACACGCCGTGGAGTTGGTTATTATTTGCGTAATCCTGGCGAGGAGTAGGTTTTTATGAACAAAGTCGGTTTTTTCCGATCGATACAATTAAAATTTATCATTATTTATATTTTACTCCTTGTCGTCGCCGTACAAGTGATTGGCTCCTATGTTGCAAGGGAATTGGAGGAACGCTTGACCTCCAACTTTAAGGAATCCGTGGATAATCGTGTCGAGTATTTATCTTTTAATTTGAAAGATGCCTTTACAGAGGAACGTACCGAGGATGAAACGGAGCCCACGTTACAGGAGGATGTCCAGGAAATCGTTAATAATATTGGCCCTGAAGAGATTACTAGCTTACAAGTAGTCAACAATGTCGGCCGGGTACTGGGTGCCAATAGTTATTCTGATCAGGATAAGATTGGGAAGAAAACAACGGGTGATCTAATTACAAAGGCTCTTTCTTCTGATGTTTCCTATAAAAATACAATGTTAAGTGCGGAGACGGGAAATAGGGTTTATGTACGGATAGAACCGCTTAAAATCGGCGAAGATATCGTCGGCGCCATCTACTTGGAAGCATCATTGGAAAATGTCTACAATCAATTGCAGGAAATCAGCCGGATATTCTTGCAGGCATCTATTTTGGCAATTATTGTTTCTGCGTTATTGGGAATCCTCGTTGCCAGGACGATTACCAAGCCAATTACCGAAATGCGTCGACAGGCCCAAACGATGGCTAAAGGTGATTTTACACAAAAGGTTAATGTTTACGCCCAAGACGAGATTGGTAACCTGGCAGAGGCATTTAACGATATGAACGATCAACTCAAACACTCGTATGCAACCGTTGAGGAAGAGCGGCATAAGCTAAGCAGCGTTCTGTCCAATATGTCTGATGGGGTTATTGCAACCGATGCAACCGGAGCTATTAATTTAATTAATGACGCAGCAGGTAAATTGATTAGCCGTAATCCCGACGATGTAAAAGGTGAATTCCTGCTTGATGTGCTGCAATTGGGAGAAAAAGACGTCGATTTATCCCAAATGCAGGAGAGCGGATCAATGGTCATTGACTTCAGTGAAGCAGATGATATCTTTCTTATTCGGGCAAACTTTTCCACCATCTCTGATGACGAAGATGATATTATTGGCTTTATTACGGTGATTAGTGATGTAACGGAACAAGAAAAAGTGGAACAGGAACGCCGGGAATTTGTATCAAACGTGTCCCATGAGTTGCGCACCCCATTAACAACGATGCGGAGCTATATGGAGGCACTGACCGATGGTGCCTGGCAGGACAAATCGATTGCACCGAAATTCTTACAAGTGGCACAAAATGAAACGGAACGAATGATTCGAATGGTCAATGATTTGCTGCAGCTGTC
The DNA here is from genome assembly GCF_040812445.1 of Lentibacillus sp. L22. Taxonomy (NCBI): domain Bacteria; kingdom Bacillati; phylum Bacillota; class Bacilli; order Caryophanales; family Bacillaceae; genus Lentibacillus; species Lentibacillus sp. L22. Next base: position 108,832 of record NZ_JBFNXI010000005.1, read on the forward strand.
CCGGATGGATAATAAGCAATATGGGCTGCATTGGGAAAAAACAGACTTTATAGCTTATATTAATCATATTATCGATCGGTTTGAGATGAATGCTTATGAGGGGATCGGTTTCAGCCGTAAATTGCCTCATGGTGTATATTATGTCTGGATGGACAAGGACAAGATGACCCAGGTATTGGATAATATCATTTCCAATGCCGTTAAATATTCTCCTGAGGGCGGAATGATTTGTGTTAGTGTTGAGAAACAACGGTATCAATTATTAGTCAGTATTCAGGATGAAGGTATTGGTATCTCTTATGATAAGGTAGACAGGGTGTTCGACCGTTTTTACCGGGCAGATAAAGCAAGAACAAGAAAACTTGGCGGAACTGGTTTAGGATTGGCAATAGCCAGGGAATTGGTGGAAGCACACCATGGCAGGATTTGGGCTAAAAGCAGACAAGGCAAAGGGACAACTATTTATTTCACCCTTCCGTTGATGAATCAGAAGCGGAGGACCGGCTAATGAAATTAGAAACGGTAAAATCAGTTATTTTGGCAGTTTTAATTGGAATTAGCTTGTTGTTGACATTGGGACTTTGGAGTTACCAGCCAAATTACAAATTTATGGCGAATATGGAATATGCGGAGGCAGATATTGGCGGTAAAGGTGACGTACACAAGAAAGATGTCATTGTACCTACTTCCGTCATCTTTCATCGTTATAATCGTGTTTATGGATTCACGGATCCAAAGCAACGGGAGTCATTATATCGGGATATGCAGTCCTGGGTGATGTATAATTTTAAAACAGGAAAAGCGGATGGTCCGCCCACTGATGATTATCAGGTAGAGCTGACATTTCCTTATAAACTACCGATGAAAATCCTGGATAGTCTATTTTCGTTTAATGAAAAAATTGACTTGCCAGACTGGTCGTTTCAGCGGATATACATCACTTTTAATGAGGACTTGTCATTAAAAGTGCAATTTTTATCAGAGAATGGTGATCAGCGCGCAACTGCCCTTGTCAATAACTCCAAAAAATATAATGAATTATGGAATTATGTAACCAATCCAAAAGAGTTAAGTGAGTATATCCTATTCAAAGAATCAGATACACCCATTTATATTCCTAAAAATAAACCGGAGATGAAACAAAGAAGGGTTGCCATGCAGAGTATTAACCCGGGTGAGCTTGTGGATGTATTGTTTAGTAATCCAGAAATCGTTCGTCGGGACACAACAAATGCCGGAGGGGTTTACTATACGGACGAGGTACGTGGTATGCGTGTAAAAGGAGATGGTAAGAGTATCGAATTCTTTAACACGTTAAATACCAGTTACAACCAAATGGAACCAATGAATTTGTTGGATACCAGTATAAACAATATTAATGAACAAAAAGGCTGGACAAGTGAATTTCATCTGGAGGAATTACGGCCAGCAACCAACTTTATACGCTATCGTATGTTCTATTCTGGTTATCCAGTCTTTAACAGTGATTTAGCTGTCATTGAGCAGGAGTTTCGGAATGACGATTTATATAAATACCAGCGCCCTATCGTCAGTTTCAATACCCCGCCAGGTGAAAACACCGTAGAATTGCCTTCAGGTGAGGATGTTATTTACATGATCGACAAGTCTGATATGAAAGCAGATGAAATTGATGATATCAGAATTGGTTATCATTTGGCAGCGGAAGATGATGATTTGCCCTATTTGACCATGAAGCCAGCTTGGTATGTGAAATATAATGGGAACTGGCAGGAATTAGAGTTCGACAAATTATCCATCAATAAGGGGGGAGCTTGAGGATGCAATGGAGTCAGATTAAAACACTGTTTATCCTCTGCTTTCTCGTGTTGGACGTGTATTTAGCCGTTCAGTTTTTTCAAAAACAGGAAAAGAATGATTTGGATATTATGGAACAACAGGAGTCGACGATTGAACAGCAATTAAAACTGGAGGATATTACATTACCAAAAATGCCGGATGGAGAACTGGAGGAATCCTACATTTCTCTCAAGCAAAAAAGCTTTTCAGAGTCTGACTTGAGCGGGATTGCCAGTACAGACAACCAAAAAATAACTGTTGTGAAAGATAAATTACTCGTTTCCAAATTTGATAAACCTATCCCCATCAAAGATAGTGATGAAGCAAAAGATGTCATCAAGAATAACGTGTTCTCTCCTGACAGTTATGTTTATTGGGATTGGGATAAAGATTTGAATGTGATCATTTATTTCCAAAAGAAAGATAAAGTGCCTGTCTATTATAACGACAAAGGTCTGTTGCTCGTATTCTTAAACGATAAGAACGAGATTGTTTGCTATACACAAACCATGCTGGGTAAGGAAAATAAGGATTTTGATAATAGTAAGAAGCCGCTGATTAAGCCGATTCGGGCCATTGATACATTGTATAATCACAATGAACTGCATACAGGTGAGAAAATTACCAGTGCAAAAGTGGGCTATTACACAACCCAACCTATTGCCAGTGATGAGCAAACATTTGCACCGACATGGAAGATCACAGTAAATGGAAAACGTAATTATTTTATCCATGCGATCGAAGGGTTTGCTTTTCCTAATGATGATGATAGCACTTTTCTAAAAGATTCCATTACCTCTATCAAAAGCTCCCTCACTGCTGTTAAAGGGGATAGGGATTTCAAGGGGATTATAAAGCAGCTGGATCAAAAATTAGAGACAAATAAACGGGGTGAAGAGGAATGACCTTACGATTTAGTGTATTGGCATCAGGAAGTACAGGAAATGCCTTTTATATCGAATCGGATAGCCAAAAGCTGCTTGTTGACGCAGGACTTAGTGGTAAGAAAATGGATCATTTATTTAGGCAAGTTCACGTAGATCCGAAAACATTATCCGGAATTCTGGTCACGCATGAACACAGTGACCATATTAAAGGGCTTGGGATCGTTGCACGCAAATACAACTTACCAATCTATGCGAATGAAAAAACATGGAAGGCTATGGAAGGATCGATTGGGAAGCTCTCCCTCGACCAAAAGTTTTATTTTGAAATGGAGGAAGTTAAAACATTCGGTGATATAGAAGTGGAATCATTTGGTGTTTCCCATGATGCTGCTGAACCGATGTTTTATACGTTTCGACATGATGGTAAGAAAGTTGCCCTTGTAACAGATTTGGGCTATGTATCCGAGCGAATCAAGAAGACGGTTGAGAGTGCGGATGCCTACATATTTGAGGCGAACCATGATGTGGAAATGCTGCGGATGGGAAGATATCCATGGAATGTCAAACGCCGTATTCTGGGCGATTCCGGTCATGTTTCCAATGATGATAGTGGATTGGCATTATGTGATATAATTTCCAATCGTACCAAGCGTATTTATTTGGCCCATTTAAGTCAAGATAATAACATGAAAGATCTGGCTCGCATGTCTGTTGGCAATGTACTTGGGGAACGAGGAATTGATGTGGGGCACACGATTGAGTTATGTGATACAGATCCTTATCAGCCAACAACCTTATACGAAGTCGGTTAAGCGAAAACCCAATTCAATGTTCCTCATTCAATTAAATCCACCTATCATTATGACGAGTTGCTTATGTGCATGATAGTAATTCATTTTACATATGATATGGGTAGAATGAAGGAGTTGAATGTATGGACTATTATGATAATCAACCCCCGCCGCCAAACCGAAATAAAAAAAGGCGGAGCTGGTTACCCGTTCTATTAGGTATTGTCATCGGGATTGTTGTGGTGATTGTTGCCATGCCATCATTAATGAAAACAGGAATTGTACCCGATAGATGGACACAACAGGCGGAGCAACATCATAATCAAAACCAGAAGCCTAATCCGGGTGATGGGACAGCCGAAAATAATTATGTAAATGTTGATGTAACCACCCAGTTAACCAATATTGTGGAAAAGGTTAGCCCAGCTGTGGTCGGTGTTTCCAACATCCAGCGGGAGGGAAACTTTTGGGATCAGCAAGGCGAAGAAAGTGAGGCAGCTACCGGATCCGGTGTTATTTATAAAAAGCAGGATGGATATGCCTATGCAATTACCAACCACCATGTTGTAGAGGGTGCCGATGACTTGGAAGTGGTTCTATCGGACGAAACACATTTAAAAGCCGAGCTGCTTGGAAGTGATTTATTTTCTGACTTGGCTGTCTTACGGATGAAGGATGACAAAGTGGATGGAGTCATTGAAATGGGTTCATCTGACAATGTTAAAGTTGGTGAGCCAGCCATTGCAATAGGAAATCCCCTTGGTATGCGTTTTTCCGGATCAGTTACCCAAGGTGTGATTAGCGGGAAGCAACGGACTATTCCACAGGATTTTAATCAGGATGGCCGGCCTGATTGGCAGGCGGAAGTGCTCCAGACCGATGCTGCGATCAATCCGGGAAATAGTGGCGGTGCACTCATTAATATTGAAGGTCAACTAATAGGCATTAATTCCATGAAAATCAATCAAACAGCAGTCGAGGGAATTGGTTTTGCGATCCCGATTGATTCTGCCAGGCCAATTGTCAATGAATTGGCGAAAAACGGAAAAGTGGTCAGACCATACTTGGGTGTTGAAATTTACTCCTTGGAAGAAGTCCCGCAATCCGAGTGGAAAAACACCTTGAAGTTGCCAAAAGAGGTTAAAGGTGGCGTCTATATCTGGAATATCGAGCCATTATCTCCTGCAGATGAAGCGGGTCTAAAACGCCTGGATGTTATCACCGAACTTGATGGCAAAGCTGTGGATAACATGATTGATTTGCGAAAGATATTGTACCGGGAAAAGAAAATTGGTGATACTGTGGATGTGACGTATTACCGGAATGGGAAGCAACATAATACATCGATTAAATTGACTGAGAAATAAAGAAAAGCAAAAAGTGCACGTGCCCAGGTAGTGGCGTAACGGCTAAATCGAACGTACCCCGTGTCGAATGATCTGGATTATGATGTATTCGCTATTGCGGAAGATAAAAAAGAACTGCTCTGTTTTTGCCGGAGCAGTTCTTTTTTTGATCGATAAGAACGTTTGTACACATGTGGACAAAATTGTGGATAACTTGCTGTTTGCCTGTTATTTTTGTGTTTATAATTATAAAATGGTGATACATGATTGGATTTTCTTATACTTTTTTTGGGACATGCAGCCAAATGACAGCCAGTAACACGAGCATGACGATATCCAGCCGGGCCTCAAATAAGAAGGATAGCAAGCCGCGATTAGTGGTCAAAGTCGGAATTTTAGTAAGAAAGATGGCACCAAGCATAATGATAATGAGTGGTGTGGCTGCCTGCTTTACATAAAGGCGGATGACAATCAACGTGCCGCACACGATCTCAGTAATCGCCACAAGAAATAAAAATGAGTTCGGAAATGGCAGCGCCAGATTACTAAAGAAAACCTGGAAATTATCGTCAACCAGTTTCATGATCCCGGATGTAATAAATACATAACCGATCATATAACAAACCCAATGGAATAATGGCAGTCTCCTCATGATTATCCCTCCAATTTAAACGTACTTTATGTATATGCAAAAAATGAGACAACCTTGACAAGCATTTTATGTTTATTGGTTTTTGGATAAAACTAGCTGATACTTGGCTGAAAGTTCAGGTGTTGCTGTCAATATGGGAGGAGAAGTGATTGATATATTCGTATCCCTGGTCGATAATTTGGCCGATGTGGTTGATACAGATGTGAATTTGGTCGATAGCTGGGCACAAGCGGTTGATACGGATGTACCCTTGGTTGATATGTCCTAGGAAGTGGTCGATAACCCGCGGCCACGGTTGATATCCCCTATTATGCGGTCGATAAGCTGATACACCTGGTTGATGTCTAACCCAATTTTGGCCAATATTGTTATATTTTAAGTTGAATTGATCATTAAATGTGCAACCGGTCCCGAGTAATAATTTTTACTAGTATAAGTCTCTAAAAATGCGTCCCTATTGCTAATTGACATGGCAACGCTTATAATCCTTGTAGACATTCATTTTTTATAAAGGATGTGCCATATTGATTAGACAATTTTTCTCCTATTATAAACCACATCGTCGGCTATTTTTGATAGATTTTTCCTGCGCAGTCATTGTCGCGCTGTTAGAACTCGCTTTTCCGGTGGCGGTGCAATCATTTATTGATAAACTCCTGCCCAGCGGGAACTGGAACCTGATCGTACTTGTCAGTATCAGCCTTTTGCTTGTTTATTTACTTAGTACTTTTTTACAATATGTTGTCACGTATTGGGGTCACAAACTTGGTGTGAACATTGAAACCGACATGCGGCAGCAATTATTTAATCATGTACAAAAGCAATCATTCCGCTTTTTTGATAATACCAAGACAGGACACATTATGAGCCGGATTACCAATGATTTATTTGATATTGGCGAACTTGCCCACCATGGCCCGGAGGATTTTTTCATTGCGATGATGACTTTTGTTGGTGCCTTTCTGCTGATGTTTAACATTAACTTTCAGTTGGCCGTTATCATTTTAATCATAGTGCCGATATTAATCTGGCTGATCGCGTACAGTAATATAAAAATGAGCAAGGCTTGGCGTAAGATGTATTATGATATTGCCAACGTCAATGCCCGCGTTGAAGATGCTATTTCCGGGGTACGGGTGGTTCAGTCGTTTACCAATGAAGGCTTTGAAATGGATCGGTTTACCAAGGATAATTACAGCTTTCGCAAAGCAAAAATTGGTGCTTATAAGGTAATGGCTTTTGTCAATTCCAATATTTATATGATGATGCGCTTTATCATTTTGGTCGTTCTGGTTGTTGGCGCATGGCTGACTTTTAACGGACGGATGGAAATGGGTGAATTAGTTGCATTTGTGTTATTTACGAATGTATTGTTCAAACCAATTGAAAAAATAAGTGCCTTACTTGAGTTATATCCAAAAGGTATGGCTGGATTTAAACGGTTTACAGATATGTTGAAGGTCTCCCCCGATGTAACCGATCAAAAAGGTGCACAAACTGTTTCCCATTTAAAGGGAGATATCTTCTTTGATCGGGTAACATTTGGCTATGAAAAAACACAAGCACCGGTATTAAAATCACTAAGCTTTGTCATTAATGCAGGGGAAACAGTTGCTTTTGTCGGGCCATCCGGTGCAGGAAAAACAACGATCAGCTCGCTTATCCCCCGTTTTTACGATGTTGACAGCGGTAGAATCGTGATTGATGGCCTGGATATCCGTGATATGACCAAAGAATCCTTAAGAAACCAGATTGGTATTGTCCAGCAAGATGTATTTCTATTTACCGGAACACTACGGGAAAATATTGCTTATGGAAAACTCAATGCGACGATGGAAGAAATTGAGCTAGCTGCTAAACGGGCTCATATGGAGGAATTTATTAATGACCTCCCGGATGGCTATGAAACTCAAGTTGGTGAACGTGGATTGAAACTGTCAGGCGGTCAAAAACAGCGAATTGCGATTGCCCGGATGTTTCTTAAAAACCCGCCTATCCTGATTTTGGATGAAGCAACTTCTGCCTTGGATACGGAGACGGAAATGATTATTCAGCAGGCACTAACCGAATTGGCAAAAGATCGAACAACCATTGTGATTGCCCATCGTTTAGCCACAATTAAAAATGCGGATCGTATTATGGTCGTTACCAAAAATGGCATTGAAGAGGAAGGAAATCATGATCAACTATTACAACGCCAAGGCATATTTGCCCATCTCCATCGCGTGCAGATGTAGCAAGCAAATAGTAATATTAATCGTAAACCATGAATAAGATACGGGAAGGAATGCAGCGGTTGAGAAATCCGTCGGTCACAACACATGCTGACGGATATTTTTTCAAGTTTTAGCATTGTTGTTTGTGGATAAACATATATAATCAGTTTTTTCCACAAACTTATGCACAAAAACCTGTGGATAATCTGTGCATAAACATTTTGAAGAATGACATCAACCTGGAAAAAGTGGGAAAGGAGAATTACAAATGGAACGGTTAAGTGAAGAACAAATTGCAAAAGAGCTGGAACAATTGCCCAAGTGGAAACGGTTGGATGAAAAGTGGGTTGCCAGGAAATATCACTTTAAAAACTTTTTGGCCGGGGTTCGTTTTGTGGATCAAGTTGCTGAGTACGCAGAAAGCAAGAATCATCATCCCTTTATTGCAATTGATTATAAAGCGGTTACCCTCAAGATCACCTCTTGGCGGGCAAAGGGGCTTACTGATTTAGACTTTGAAATGATTCACCATTTTGATCAGTTATTTGAACGGGCGGAGAAGTAACCATGTGAATGCGACGAATGGAATGTATAAAAATAACCCGGGAAATTTGTCGATATTTCCCGGGAAATGATGAAATAAAAGGCTTATCAGTTTAGCGAACTTTTAAAACCATACGGATAGTTTGCAACAAGTGTCCGTCAAAATCCTCCTCGAACTCAGAGATAATTTTAAATCCTTTTGCCTCGTAAAAATGTTTGCCAATATCGTTGTCCTTTTCCACACTAATAAAAACTTCTTTCGCGTCAGGTTGCAGTTTCAATCCTTCATGCAGTAAATCCGTTCCAATGCTAAGACCTTGATGTTCTGGCAAAATATATATTGCCCCCAGTTCTGTCTGGCCAATATCATTAACGGGAGAAAAATTCGCAAAGCCAACGATCTCCCCATTCACTTCTGCAATAAGAAATAAAGAACTTTTTAGGCGATGTTTCATTTGCTCATCACTATATGCCGTCTTCAGGAAATTATTCTGTATATCAGCAGGAATGATTCCATCATACGTACTGTTCCAACTTGTTTTGGCAACATGCTGCACCTGTGAAATCTCATCGGTTTTCATTGTACGGATCCGATTATGCATGTACCCTTAACCTCCCCCGAAATTTTCTACGAGTATACCATGATCCCGAAATTTTTTCATAAGCCAATACATCCAGAATGAAGGTGGTTCCTAACAGTGGCTGCTGACCACTAATGGTGCTAATTGTTTTTCGTAAAGCATGCTGCCATTTCTAGCCCGGGAAATAATGATAAGAATGATTTCTGATGGCCAACATACACGGATACCGGAAATGATAACTATTATGACTTTTGTAATTGCCGTAAGAATGGAACGTCAGGTCAGAAACATCGGTTATTTTCCGGGAAATAACCAAACTGGTGCAAAGATGTAATTCATCCAAACAAAACATCACTCATCTCGTCTTACATTTTTAAAACAGACAAAAGCAAACAACGCTGCCGCCAGCATCCAAATCGTTCCAACTACAATTGGCATCCAGGAATGTGTTTCCTCCATATCAATAAGTTGCGGAATCGGGAAGTAATCGGTAATTTTCATGGTTAATCCGTCTTCGGGTAAGCCAAAAAAATTAATCATGGGGGTAAAACCAAAAATAAACATAATCGGCATTAAATACACGGTTGTAATACCCACGGATTTGACGAACAGTCCAACGCCGATTCCAAGAAACAGGAAAAAGAAAAACAATAATACTAAACCAATGACTGCCTTTACATGTAAAAATGGTTCCATGCCCATGATCGATAGTGAAATCAATAGGCTAATGACAGTCATTAATGTCGTGACAAGGCTTTTGCCAATAATGATATCCATAAAGGATGCCGGTGATAGAATGAGTCCGCGCAACGTTTTCTTTTCGTTTTCTTCAGCCATCAACATCATCATACAGCCTGACGTTACCGCTGAATAGGTGGTACCCACGACTAAATAGGTGACCATCAATGGTATTTCTTCCCCATTTCCTTCCCCCATTCGGCTATAGAATAATGCCAAAACAATAGGGAGTATTGGCATGAAAAAGAGCATGGAATTTTTCATAAAATCTTTGATATCCTTTTCAAATATGGCTTGTATCCGCTGCGTGTTCATTTATACCAGCTCCTTTCCGGTGACTTTCAGGAAAATCTGTCCCAATGTCGGGTTATCCGTATGCATCGTTTTGACGCGACCATCCTTGATTAATTGGGCGATTTTGTCGGCATTTGCTTCACTATTGTCAATTACCAATCGTTCCCCGCTAAATGTTTCCACGTGGAAGGCATGGGTTGAATATTTGTACCTTAGTGTTTCGGGTGCATCAATTTCCTGCAGTTTTCCCTGGTGTAAAAAAGCTACCCTGTCACATAATGCATTTGCTTCTTCCATGTCATGGGTGTTGACGAAGATAGTTGTACCTGCTTCATTCAACGTTTGTAACCCCCGGTGGATATGTGCAGAATTGCCTGGATCCAATGCTGACGTAGGCTCATCCAGAAAAACCAGTTTTGGCTGATGGATTAGCGCTTTTGCCAGCAAGACGCGCTGTTTCATCCCTTTAGACAGTTTGGAGACTTGTTTTTCCCTCTCATCTTGCATATTCACCTGTTCCAACATGACATCAATCTACTTGAGGGGTGTATTGTATAACCTACAGAACAGTTTTAGATTATCGTAAACAGTTAGCCGTTCATATAAGGCACTATTATCCGATAAGATCCCAATTTGTGATTTAAAATTTGCTGATTGAAACTTTTCCGATCCCTTTCCAAGCACTTGGATCTCCCCTGCCGTTTTACCAAGCTCTCCAGTCAATATTTTGATCATGGTCGTTTTTCCAGCACCACTTGGTCCAAGCAAACCAAAAATTTCTCCTTGTTTTACATCAAAACTGACATCGACAAGTGCCGTTTTTTTGCTGAATGTCTTGTTCAAATTCCTGACTTGGATGATATATTCCATATTAAACTCCTCCCTTGCTGAACTGTTTTCATCATACGGTGTTTGAACCGTAAGTGCAGTCATATCAAGGTGAGTTGTGTGGATTTTCAGCTGAATGGTACCTATTTTAGGTTGAAAATTTCCTGGATAGCTTGTATTTTTGTCCGTGATAAAGGAATAGTTGATTGAACCTTGTTATCGATCCTTAACGAATATGTATTCTTTGACTATGTGATAATTTCCCTGACCTTTTGCAGGTTGACAATGTATGAACGATGGCATCGGTAAAACCCATATAGTTCCAATTTCTGTTCTATTTCTGTCAAGGTCGAGTCCAGCGCAAAGGATTCATTATTAATCACGATAGAAGATTTCCCATCCTGGCTTTCGATGTAATCAATTTCAGTTGGATCAAACAAGATGACTTTATCGTCGACTTTGGCCGGAACTTTGAACATCTTTTCTACGGTGAGACTGATGGGTGTTTCTTCAGCTGCCTTTTGTTCTTCTTGTGTTTCAGTTTCCAATTCATGTAAGCCCTGATCCTGCAGACGGTAGGCAATATCACCAAGCAACAGGGCATGCTCCATGTTGGATACCAATAAAAGCACCTGCTTGCTTTCTTGTGCCATTTGCTTGAGCATTTTGATGAAGGTATTGATGGTAAGGACGTCAACACCGTGAATCGGTTCCCGAAAAACATTTAAATTTGCACCTGCCATATAGTGCTTGGCATAAAAAACCCGGCGGATTTCTGATGTACTACATTTCCGTAATGCCGTTTTTGCACAGTTTGTCAGCTGGAACATCACTAAAATTTCCGCAAGTGGTGTTTGGCAATTAAACCATTGATGGAAGAATTTGATATTCCCCTGAACAGTGAGTCGTTCGTACAATCCTTCTTGATAATCAAATAATTTCACATCGTGGTTTTCCCTCAGCACTTTAACCAGCTCTGCCTGCAAATCAATATCGCTATAGATCGCTGTCGCCTGGGAACTGTCAATGTTAATAGAAAATTTAGGTAATTTATGGTTCGCTGTTGTCTCCTGATCTATTTTCAAAGTAGTCATGGACATTCTCCTATCGAATGATAGCTGTTTTCCGGTTCATTCGGTTAAAGTATGGCATAAAAATATCCAACCCGCCATACCCAATTCGTCGTATGCACGGATTGAAATTAAATTTTTCAGATATGCTACTCTAAGCCAAACCAATCGTCACCAGAAAGTCATCAATCTTGCCATGGAACCGTTTAACTCCATCAACATAATAAAAGGAAATTGCCAAATCACCTTCAGCATTTTCTGGTGAATAAATGTATATATCCTTTTCCAAGGCAAGTGCCAGGCCTAGCTCAGTATGACTCCCTTTGCCGGCGGGGAGCAGCAAAATAAATATATCGCATGCGGCAATAGCACGTTTTTCTGCCTCGCCAATTACCTTTAATGTTTTCATATCTATTGCTTGCTGATTGATGGTCCAGTCATAGGTGTGCTTGTACCCTTTTACAGTTAGTTTTAAGGCAACATATCGAACCAATTCCTTGTTGGCGAAGCTGGATGCAATATAAAAATTCACTCCAGAGGTTCCCCGCTTTCTTCACTTTCATCGGTTGGCACATGTTCTTCACTTGTTTCATGTTGTTGCTTCATCTCTTCTGTTTGCCATTCGTCTGCCAACATGCCATAAACAACATGATCCACATAATGGTCATACAGCCATTCCGTTTGTCTGAGCAATCCTTCTTCAACAAATCCCAACCGTTCAGGGATTGCCCGGCTTTTTTGGTTTTCATATGCAGCGCGAATATCGATTCGGTTTAACGCTAATTCGGTAAAACCGTGTTCAACCAGCGCACGACAAGATCGAGTCATAATCCCTTTTCCCTGAAAGCTGTCTGCCAGCCAATAACCGATATACCCGATTCGATTAGTCCAGTCGAAGCTGTTAAAGCTGACCGTACCAGCAAGTTGTCCGCGATACATAACAGCAGCCGTCAGTCCAGTTTTTTCACTGTATTGTTGTAAGGTATATTCGATGAATGCACGGGAATCGTCAACTGTTTCTGTTTTATCGACCCAACTAAGCCATTTCCGTAAATTGTCCCGGAATTGATCGGTCAGGCTGAATAACGCTTCCGCATCGGTTAATACCAGTAATTTTAACGTGATCTCTTCATCGACTTCTTGATAAAACATGGCAAGCACATCCTTATCTCATTACTAGTAGTAATATTGTATCACAAAATTCAGTTACTAATTGTCCTAATTTATTATATGGCAGAACCGGGATAAAAGAGAACTACTTGGGTAAAATAAAGCTAAAAGAGGTGACCTTTATGGGTTTAAGCAATATTGGCATTCCCGGTTTAATTCTTATCGTTATATTAGCGCTTATTATTTTTGGACCGAAGAAACTCCCGGAAATTGGCAAAGCGGCGGGTCAGACGTTACATGAATTTAAATCCTCCGCTAATGAGTTGATTAGCGATAGTGATGATAAATCCAAAGAAACAAGTGAAAGCACAAAATCACCAAAGGAATAAGACATGCAGAAGAGAAGGCAGATTGCTTTCTCTTTTTCATTATAGTAGAGGATGTTTAAAAGCCCAAAAACAATGATATTTTAAAAATGGAGATGATACCTCAAAAATGACACTATCCTCTTGAATAAATTATAAAACCATTAGGACTACCCTTGTCATTCATTCCGATTAATAGAAGTAGTCGGTAAGTTGTAATTTCTACTGAATATGCTAGTACTTGTTATTCATTTTTAAAAAGTTATCTAAACCTGACATGATCTGACAGTATCTTCATTTTAAATCTATTATACTTGTTTAAAATTAGTAGACAAAACCGGTTACTACTTATTTGAGCAACTTGAAAAGGCAGTGTTGATGGAAGTAGCAGCTTTATCATTCATCTGAAGGAGGCGTTATATAATAAGCTATCAATGCTAAATAGGTTTAAACATAATATACAAGGAGGATACAAATGAGAAGAGGAATATGGGGAAAAGTTATTTCATTTTTAGCTATTGTTTTATTCATAACTATCAATCCAATAACAGGACATGCGGATGAAGGAATAAATTCCGATGATCCGCCAACTACTGGATTTGAGGATAGGGATGGCGATGGTTGGACAACGCTTGATGAAGAAGCTAAATTTTTGGAGAAGGTTTCTGAGTTATCGGATCGAGTGACATATGAACAGATTGGAAATTCTGGGGAAGGTCGGCCAATTTATATGGCAAAAGTGGGCTATCCGGAGGTTCCATCAGATGAAGAAATAGCGGATGGCCGAAATGTATTGATTATGGGTACGCCACACGGGAATGAACCCGCTGGACGTGAAATGACATTGAAGACATTGCGGAACCTGGCATTCAGCGATGATCAAGAAACCATTGATATGTTAAGTAAATCTACTATTTTGTTTGTCCCAACGCCAAACCCGGATGGCAGACAGTCGAATACCCGTGGAAATGCTTCGGGAATTGATAACAATCGGGACCATTTAAAATTGGAAACACCCGAAATTCAGGTGATTGCCGAGATGATGAATACATTTAAACCAGATATCACTGTTGATGCCCATGAACGTCCGCGAGACTACGGTGATCCAGATGTGGAAATGTTATGGCCACGTAATCTGAATGTTGATGAAAAATTACGTGACCTCAATATAGAGATGGTAGAGGATTACTTATTTCCAGATGTAGAGGAAGCCGGATTCACAACCGGGGAATACGGAACACCGCCGGGATCTGGAAGTGGATCGGAACGTATTTTGCGTAATATGGGTGGACTGCGGCATGGGCTTTCCTTACTGATCGAAACCCCGGGTAAAGCAGAACCTAATTCCCGTGTGGATATGCATATGGCCACGATAGAGTCTGTGCTGAATTTTTATCAGGAACGTTATACGGATGTAGTAGATGTGGTAACAGAAGCACCGAAGCATAAGGAAAAGGCCGGGGCAAACCAGGAAACCTTCTATTTAGATGGGACCCATGGCTGGGATGAAGCAGATTGGGTTGCGTTGGACCCAGCACCAAGCGGTTATTTGCTTGATAATGAACAGGCTAAGGATATCGACCGGCATATTCGACTATTTTCGTTGGAGACGGAAAACTTCGAAGACAATGGTGGCGTGTATCTATCGATGGAGCAGCCAATGATGACAGTTATCCCACTCCTGATTGATGAAGGTGCTCCAAATCATCAAATAGAGGGGTTGGCACTGTACGATAGTACCAATCCTGGCTCCGCAGAAAATATGAAAAAACAGGTAGAACATTTTGAAAATCAAGGGGACTTTGATAGTGATCAAGCCGCGCGTACATTAAAAGAGCATTTAACCGCGATTGATCGATTTGAAAAACAAGATGATGCAGATAAAGTAGCCAAGCATTTGACCAGTCTTGGGAAATTACTAGACCATCAATATAGCGATGAGCTACTTACGGAAACAGCATTCGATAATCTCCGAGCATATACAGATTATTTACTGGAAAAATGGGAGGTTTCCATTTGATGCTATTAAAAGTATGACTCATGTTGTAGCAATAAAATATTACTAAATGAGGATGATGCTAATGGTTGGATAGAAAATGGTAACGTTTCATTTGAAGTTTAACATACCCATATAGCACGTTTACAACATGCTGTATGGGTATATCATTACAAGAACGATTGCAATCAGTAGGAACTATCAAGCAATTTTTTGTATTTATACCTTGTTTTAACAAGTTGTCATAAATCTTCAAAAGCGAATCAAACATACGGTAGTACTTAACCATCATTCATAACATTGATAACTTAGTACCCAACTTCAACAGCCGCATTGACGATATACATCTGATCATTCTTATCCTGCTTGTCCTCCAGAAAAATCCCGCTGGTTGTAGCCATTCCGCCAACAACAACTTCTACAGTAACCGTGCCATATGGAATCTTTGCTTTAATTTTTTCGACATCCACTTTATCCTGGTCAGCCGGCACTGCCAACTTCACATTTACTTTCATATTGTCGAGCTTTTCATCAGGCAACATTTTGGCAATACCCGGCATGGAATTGTAATGAATCGCATCCTGTACCGCCCGTTGTGATGCGATTGTTACATCCTGCCCATGTACATCAATACCTGTCCCGGTTTGAATGAATAAGAGTTGTTGCAAAGTAGTTCCTTCCCTTCTTGGGTTGTTTTGTATTTATTTTCCCATGATATACCTCATACAAACACAGATTAGGTTGGCATGCAATATTTTAGTAAATTAACAAGGGGACTAAAAAGGGATAAAATCCCGATTATAGGGTGAGAGAGAAAGAGAAGTAGTTAGACATCTCCCCTATCTCTATTCCAAGTTTTTTGTATTGCTTTAAGAATTGGTCGATTCCCCTCCATCCACATGCAATACTTGCCCCGTTACCAGTTGGGAATCATCAGAGGCAAGATAGACAAAAGTCGGGGCGAGTTCAAACGGCTGTCCCATACGGTTGAATAGGTTATTCCCATGCAAGGCATTTTCATCAGATGAGAAGCTCGCGGGAATAAGCGGTGTCCATATTCTCCCAGGTGCAATAGCATTTACCCGAATCCCTTGATCAGCAAGACTTTTGGCAAGTGACCGTGTCCATCCAACAATAGCCCCTTTGGTTGCCGAATAGTCAATTAGCTGTGGTTCTCCGGCATAAGTAACGACGGATGTTGTACCAATGATGGAGCTTCCCGGTTTTAAATGCGGTAAAGCGGCTCTGGTAATATAAAAATGGGCGTAAATATTAACTTTAAATGTTTCATCAAATTGCTCATCTGTAATATCAAGCAGACTATTTTGTTGAAATTGAATGCCAACATGATTACAGAGAATGTCCAGCCCGCCAAATGTGTTAACTGTCTGATCCACGATGGTTTTACATTGTTGTTTTTCCCTTAGATCTCCAGGTAACAGGAGACACCTTTGACCAAGCTCCTCTATCCTATTTTTGGTACGTTCGGCATCATTATGTTCATCTAAATATGCGATAGCTACATTTGCCCCTTCTTTTGCAAACGCAATTGCTGCCGCTGCACCCATTCCGCTGTCTCCTCCGGTTATTAAAGCTATCTTGTTCTTCAGTTTTCCGCTCCCTTTATAGTTAGGGTTTTCGATAATTGGTTTAGGAACCATAAGGTCTTCGTATCCGGGTTGCCTTAGCTGACGTTGTTCCGGATTAGCTAACGGTACTTCTTCATAACGTGTTATTTTGCCGTAATTTGGATATAAGGGATATGGTTTTGTTTGTTTATTTTCCGCAAACCATCTTTGATATGCCCGTATCTCACGTAATTCATCCTCTGTGTAAATTTGATCATTATTGTTTGAAGGCCTTTCTTGATTATGCAACTGTACAACCTCCCTTTGATGTTTATCCTATGTAATGTATGACTGGGCGATCGTTTATGTGCATGCGGGATTGTGCCATGATGGACCTGCTCCAACCCTCATCGTTTTACGTAGAATGCTGCAGGGAGGTGTCACGATTGCGTATGGAATTTAACCCTAAGGTAAAATGGCTGCTAGTTAACCAATCGGATGAAAAAGTAAACATGAATTATCTTCAATCTAATTGGTCCATGCCTATTACCGTAAAAAGACCACCATACTACACAAATCCGCGTTATGAGCCGTATTATCCACTTGTTAAGAGATGAGAATAATGCAAAGTATAATGAAAGGGAGTATAAGTTAGATAGCATGATTACATTTTAGTGGTTCAGCATATAAAAACAGGGTCGAAACGGAAATGCCAACTTCTGCCCTGTTTTATTTATTATATTAGTCACAATTCCTTTAACCCCTGAGCTGATAACAAAAAGACAATCTTGACATTGTTCTTTTGTATGTCAAACTAGTTATAAACAAGATTGCTTTATAAGACGATGGAATATTTTTTACGGATAAAGACTGTATGCTTCATCATTTATTTCAACAGGAAAAGGAAGAAACGGATATATGAATATTACCATTGTTGCAGTTGGTAAATTAAAAGAGAAATACCTGAAGCAAGGGATCCAGGAATATTTGAAGCGGTTGGGTGCCTATGCCAAAGTTAGTATTGTGGAAGTAGCGGATGAAAAGGCTCCGGAAAATATGAGTGATGCGGAAATGGAAGAAGTAAAGCGGAAAGAAGGTGAACGTATTCTCGGACATATCAAGCCGGATACGTTTGTCATTACACTTGAAATCAATGGGAAAATGCTGAACTCGGAGCAGTTTGCAGCTAAAATGGACGAGCTTGCTACGTATGGAAGGAGTAAGGTAGCGTTTGTTATTGGGGGATCGCTTGGGCTCAGTGATGCGGTGCAGAAGCGGAGTGATTTGGCATTGTCATTTTCCAAGATGACGTTCCCACATCAGGTGATGAGGTTGGTATTGTTGGAGCAGGTTTATCGGGGGTTTAGGATTATTAGAGGGGAACCGTACCATAAGTGAATAGTATAGATTGAACTATTTAAAAAACCGATGACAATGGATAAAGTAGAAAATGATCAATAAGGAACGCATCCACTACTAACAGGCTCCATCTGAAAAAAGCCGAAAACTGTCCCAAGGTATTTTTTGTTTAAAATAGTAAGGCGGTGTATAATAATTATGAGTAAAAGAAAGAAATGAGGTAGATCAAATGGTCCAATCAATCAATACAAAAGTCGATTTAGTTATTGATGCAACCTCACATATAAGAATTTCAGATTATGGTAAAATTATGATTGGAGACAAAGGATTTGAATTCTTCAATAATCGTGATGCTCGTAAATTTATTCAAATTCCTTGGGAAGAAGTTGATTACGTGATTGCTTCAGTTTTGTTCAAAGGGAAATGGATCCCGCGTTATGCTATCCAAACGAAGCGGAATGGGACATATTCATTTTCTTCTAAAGATCCAAAAAAGGTCTTTCGAGCCATTCGCGAATACGTTGATCCAAATCATATGGTCCAATCATTAAGTTTCTTTGATGTAATCAAACGCAATTTCAAGAGTATATTTAAAAGGTAAGGATTTTACATTCAAGACAGGTTGGAACTTGTCTTTTTTTGTTGGGTCATCTTCATAATTGTCAAACCAACTGTTACAGAGAGGGGACAAATAACCTATTTTATTGAAAGAGAATAACCGGTGTGTTAAGATAATTTACGGAAGCTCGTAAAGTGATTCGGAAGCTGATTTATATAACGCTGTGTATTAAAGTCCTTTCAAAAAATCAAATAATTACGTGTTACTGATTCGATCAGGCATGAGTAAAAAGAAGTGATTAAACAAAGAACAAGGGTCCTTCTATACCCTGCCTTTATTTAATTCTACTAATCTATTTTTTACTCATGCCTTTTTTATTGTTTTTTAACCAACCATGTAATCGCTTTAGAAGAGTTTGAAAAATACTACTTTGGGAGCTTACCATGTTTATTTTAAGCCTTAACAATCATAAGAGGAGGTAAAAAGATGGTAGGAATTATCATTGCCAGTCACGGTGAATTTGCTAATGGTATTTTGCAATCTGGATCAATGATCTTTGGAGAACAAGAAAATGTGAAGGCAATTACATTAATGCCAAGCGAAGGACCTGATGATGTAAAGGCAAAAATGAAAGAAGCAATCGCCTCTTTCGACAATCAAGATGAAGTATTATTCTTAGTCGATCTTTGGGGTGGAACTCCTTTTAACCAAGCCAACAGCTTGATAGAAGAACCCAAAGATAAATGGGCAATCGTTGCTGGTTTGAACTTAGCAATGTTGATCGAAGCTTATGCATCGCGTCTTTCAATGAACACAGCGCATGAAATCGCTGCACATATTCTCGGTACAGCTAAAGAAGCGGTTAAAGTAAAACCTGAAGAATTAGAGCCCGCAGATTCTGCTGCAGATACTGCTCAACCATCAAATGCAGGTGCTCCTGGTAAATTTGAATACGTGTTAGCGCGTATTGACTCTCGTTTACTTCATGGACAAGTAGCAACATCCTGGACGAAAAGTACACAGCCTACACGTATCATCGTTGTATCTGATGAAGTAGCGAAGGATGAACTCCGTAAGAAATTAATCCAACAGGCTGCTCCTTCAGGTGTAAAAGCACATGTTGTTCCTATCTATAAAATGATCGAACTAGCTAAAGATGATCAACACTTTGGTGGCCAGCGCGC
Source organism: Lentibacillus sp. L22 (assembly GCF_040812445.1). Classification (NCBI taxonomy): domain Bacteria; kingdom Bacillati; phylum Bacillota; class Bacilli; order Caryophanales; family Bacillaceae; genus Lentibacillus; species Lentibacillus sp. L22. The sequence continues at coordinate 128,737 of NZ_JBFNXI010000005.1, forward strand.
GTTACTTCTTTTTGAAAACCCGCAAGATGCGCTTAGGGCGGTTGAAGGCGGTGTTCCACTGGAGACAATCAACGTTGGTTCCATGGCACACTCACCTGGTAAAGTTCAACCGAATAAGGTGTTGGCCTTTAGCCAAGATGATATTGATGCTTTCAATAAGTTAAAAGAAGCTGGTCTGAGCTTCGATGTACGCAAAGTTCCAAACGATTCACAAGGCGACATGGATGAAATTATTAAAAGGGCTCAAGCGGAGTTAGACAAACGGAAGCGATCCTAATTATCAGAAAAAGGGAGATTAATAATTATGGATTTAAATATTATTCAAATAATATTAATTGTTATCGTAGCATTTTTGGCTGGTATGGAAGGAGTATTGGATGAATTCCATTTCCATCAGCCAATTATTGCTTGTACATTAATCGGATTAGTTACGGGAGATTTAGCGGCATGCCTTGTTTTAGGTGGTACCCTGCAATTTCTCGCTTTAGGTTGGGCAAATATCGGAGCTGCCGTAGCACCAGACGCTGCATTAGCATCTGTTGCATCTGCAATTATTTTAGTTTTAGGTGGTCAAGGTGAAGCCGGCGTGTCATCTGCAATCGCGATCGCAGTTCCACTTGCAGTTGCAGGTTTATTATTGACAATCATCGTCCGTACGATTGCAACAGGAATAGTACACTTGATGGATGCCGCAGCCAAGGAAGGAAACCTTCGAAAAATAGATTTTTGGCATATTGTTGGTATCTGCCTGCAGGGGTTACGTATTGCAATCCCCGCCGCATTGATTGTGGCTATTGGCGCAGGTCCGGTTAAAGAGTTACTTCAAGCTATGCCAGACTGGTTGACAGACGGTTTGGCAATCGGTGGTGGGATGGTAGTAGCTGTTGGTTATGCAATGGTTATTAACATGATGGCTACAAAAGAAGTATGGCCATTCTTTGCGATTGGTTTCGTATTGGCAACTATTCCTGACATTACCTTATTAGGTCTTGGCGGTATCGGTTTATCGCTTGCACTTATCTATTTAGCACTTACGAAACAAGGCGGTTCAGGTAATGGTGGAAACGGAAATACTGGCGATCCATTAGGCGATATTATTGATAACTACTAAAAGAAGGAGGAGGATATAAGTTGGCACAGGAATTGAAATTATCAAGAAGAGATCGTGTTTCTATTTGGTGGCGTTCCACGTTCCTTCAAGGTTCTTGGAACTATGAACGTATGCAAAACGGTGGTTGGGCATTTTCCATGATTCCCGCGATCAAAAGATTATATAAAACAAAAGAAGACCGTGCTGCTGCACTGCAACGTCACTTGGAGTTTTTTAATACGCATCCATATGTAGCTTCACCTATTATGGGTGTAACTTTAGCGCTCGAAGAAGAACGTGCAAACGGCGCGCCGGTTGACAACAAAGCAATTCAAGGTGTTAAAGTCGGTATGATGGGACCATTGGCGGGTATTGGGGATCCAACTTTCTGGTTTACGGTTAAACCAATCCTTGGTGCATTGGCGGCTTCTCTGGCTATGACTGGCAACATACTTGGACCCATTCTTTACTTCGTTTTATGGAATCTCATTCGTATGGGATTCATGTGGTATACACAAGAACTTGGCTACAAGGCTGGTTCCAAAATTACGGATGACTTATCTGGCGGATTACTTCAGGATATTACGAAAGGTGCTGCAATACTAGGTATGTTCATCCTTGGTGCATTAGTCAATCGTTGGGTAGATGTAACATTTACGCCGACGGTATCCAAGGTGAAACTTGACGAAGGTGCATATATTGATTGGGATAAGTTACCTTCTGGAGCTGCAGGAATTAAAAGTGCATTGGAACAGCAAGCTGACGGTCGGTCATTGAGCAAATATGATGTAACCACATTACAAGACAACTTGGACAGCTTAATTCCTGGTTTGGCTGGATTGTTGCTAACACTTCTTTGTATGTGGCTACTTAGGAAGAAAGTCTCTCCAATTATGATGATTCTTGGGTTGTTCGTGGTCGGTATTGTCTTCCACCTCATACACTTGATGTAATCAGTAAAGACGCTTATTCAGGGTTTTTTTTCAAAGATTAACTATGAGCCCGGCGTAATAATGTATACAAATAAAGAAGTGCCTCCGGTATGATAAACCTATCAATTTAAGGAGGTGCTTCTTTATATAAAGATATTGCATATAAATATATTTTTAGGAGGTCGCTATGCTTACTATCGGTTATATTGGAAATGGGAAAAGCACGAACAGATATCACCTGCCGTTCGTACTGCAAAGAGAGAATATAAAGGTAAAAACAATTTATCGGAGAAATCCTGAACATGACAGCTGGGATAAGGTTGCAGGAATAAATTATACTTCCGACTTAGATGAATTATTAAACGACAAGGACATTCAACTCATTGTGGTTTGCACAAAACATGACAGCCACTATGAATACGCAAAACTAGTATTGGAACATAATAAAAACTGTTTGGTAGAGAAGCCTTTTATGGAAAATTCAGGGCAGGCAAAAGAAATATTTGCATTGGCGAAAGAGAAAGGATTAATTGTTCAGGCGTATCAAAATAGACGTTTCGATAGTGATTTTTTAACCGTTCAAAAGGTCATAGAAGAAGGGAAAATAGGGGACTTGCTGGAAGTGGAAATGCATTTTGACTATTACCGCCCCGAAGTACCCGAGTCTGCCCACTCTTTTGATCCCGCTTCGTCATTCTTATATGCACATGGCTGCCATACACTGGATCAGGTCATCAGTTACTTCGGCAAGCCGGATCATATACATTACGATGTAAGGCAATTATTAGGACAAGGGAGAATGAATGACTATTTCGATTTGGATTTATACTTTGGTAGATTAAAGGTATCTGTAAAATCCAGTTATTTTAGACTTAAAGAAAGACCGAGCTTCGTCGTTTATGGCAAAAATGGGTGCTTTGTGAAACAAACCAAAGATCGTCAGGAGGAACATTTAAAGTTGTTTTACATGCCTGATAACAAAGATTTTGGTATAGATACAATAAAACATTATGGTGTACTGACATATATTGATGAAGAAGGTACAATCCACGAAGAAAAAGTGAAATCTGTAAATGGCGATTATGGAAGAGTGTATGATGACTTATATAAAGCCGTCATAAATGGTCAAGATAAAACCATTACAGATGAACAGACACTGCTGCAAATGGAAATGTTGGAAAGGGGAATTGAAAACTTAAAGTAGATGGGCGAGGCTGATTCTATAATAGATGTTCTTGATACATGCACGGATGAAACGAATCATTCTTTGACATTTATTTTGAAATTTTTAAAGTGCAAATGCTTATGGAACAAAAAAATGAAAAACCCATTGGTAAGAAAAAAGGTGGTGTAGGGGGACAGAGGTTAGTCACCTCCCTCCTCTACGCAAGTTCTGCTCATTAAAATCTCTTTTTATTTGGTCTGGCCGGTCCCATAAAACTAACTAGTGAAACCACCTATGTATAGCAGCCTGACAGATTCGTATGATACAACGCAATTAAATAACGTTCAACCAACAAAAGGAGGGAAGATATGCTCATTCAATATTTAGTATATTCTCCTGGCGCCGATATCAATATTTAATTGAAAATCCCATCAATGATCATTTTGTTTATGCCAATCGGAAATTTGTTTTAACCTATCTTTGATTTTAGCTTCCGAACCTTGAGAAGTCGGAAAATAATATTCATGTCCTGCTAGAGAATCCGGCATGGTTTTTATTGTAGTCAGTTTTTCATCTGTGTCATGAGCATATTGATACCCCTTGCCATAGTTCAAATCTTTCATCAGTTTCGTTGGTGCATTACGTAACTGTAAAGGAACCGGTTCATTCATTGATTGTTGCGCATCTTTTTTAGCCTTTGAATAAGCCACATAAGCCGAATTTGACTTTGGTGCCATGGCAAGATAAATGACGGCTTGGGTAAGATGCACATCGCATTCTGGCATACCAATGAATTGACAGGATTGAAATACAGCTACTGCTATTCCCAAAGCCCTGTTATCTGCCAAGCCAACATCTTCGCTGGCAAATCTGACTAATCTTCTCGCAATAAACAAGGGGTCTTCCCCAGATTCCAGCATCCGGGATAACCAATAAACAGAGGCATTAACATCACTATTTCGCATCGATTTATGGAGTGCCGATATGATATTATAATGTTCTTCCCCATCTTTATCATATAGTAGCGACTTCCTTTGAATAAGCTGGGTTAAATCTTCTTTACCAATAGTAACGGATGCTTCCTGTCTTTTTCCGTTTAATACGGCCATTTCCAACGTATTTAAGGCAATTCTTCCATCACCATCAGAAAACGCCGCTATCGCTTCCAGCACCCCATCTTCCAGTTGAATATCTTGATTTCCCAAGCCCTTTGGATTGGAAATAGCTTTTTGTAACAATTCAACTATCTCGTTATTTGATAACTGATATAAGACAAAAACTTTACTGCGTGACAACAAAGCTGAATTTATTTCAAAGGATGGATTTTCAGTGGTTGCACCGATAAGGATAATGCTTCCTTTTTCGACATAGGGTAAAAATGCATCCTGCTGTGCCTTATTGAACCGATGAATTTCATCAATAAACAAAATGCATTTATCACCTAATTCCCTGTTTTCTTCGGCCTCTTTCATCACCTTACGAATATCTTTAATACCAGTTGATACGGCGCTAAAAGGAATAAACTTTGCCTTCGTATGATTGGCGATAATTTTAGCGAGGGTTGTTTTTCCTACTCCAGGCGGTCCCCAGAAAATCATGGACGAGACTTGATCATTTTCAATCATTTCCCGTAAAACCTTTCCATTTCCCAGTAAATGTTTCTGACCAACAAAATCTTCTAAATATTGAGGGCGTACGCTGTTGGCTAAAGGCTGATGCTTATCATTTTCATTTTCAAATAACGAGCCTTGTTTCAAGGTATTACCTCCTCGCCAATTTTTTCGTATGTCTGAAATATATTACATTTAACATATTTCCACATTAAACCGACATCTAAACGATAATACAGTGGGATTCGTGGAAAATAGTCCCCTGTTTATCAAGCCAAGCATATGACTTGAGATATATGTGAACTAATTATACTATATAGATCTGTTCCAACAATAATAAAGGAGAGTTTTTATAGATGGCAATAAAAGTAAAAGCAATCATAGGTAGTACGAGTTCAACCTCACATACGCGAAGTTAGTGGCGTATATGAGAAGTCGCTATGCAGATAAATTGGATATTATACCGGTATTCATTAATGATGTTGACACATTTTCCATTGACATTGAAAATACGCCGACAGAAAATGTAAATCGATTTAAAGCGGATGTAAAGGATTCAGATGCCGTATTGTTCGCAGTTCCAGAATATAATTATTCCATTCCAGGTGCATTAAAAAATGCTATTGACTGGCTATCACGTGGAGGCGACTTTACGATCAAAGATAAACCGGCATTTATCGTTGGTTCTTCTATCGGTGTTCACGGCAGTGTCCGTGCACAAATGCATTTAAGACAAATTCTGTCAAACCCGGCATTATCACCAATTTTACTACCGGGAAATGAAGTATATGTCGGATCCGTTCATGAAAAAATGAATGATGCTGGTGAAATAACAGATCATGGCACAATTGAATTCCTTGATTTGGTAGTGAACAACTTCATCGAATTCTATCATAAAACAATTTCATCTGTTGCAGTTGCAAATTAACGTAGAGAAAAATATCAATAAAGCTGGGACAAAACCCTGTATAAAAATAAGCGTGGTATACACCATTATAAATTGGTAATGGGTGCCACGCTTGTTTTTTAAGTTATAATCTTTAGCAGCGGAAAGTATAAGGTAAAAATCTAAATGGTAAGGAGACCAAAAGGAATGAAAAGCGTTTATTTGGCTAGTCCGTTTTTGAACGAGTTACGATGTTAATTTTCTTATCGTAAAGTTGTCATTCAACAATGCCCAGTTTTGCGGATAAGGATAGCCTAATGCCCAATAACTAATCCCGCGAAGATTATATTGTTTGACCATATCAAATTTAGCCTGCGCGCTCCGTGCATCTTCAAACCATACTTCATGTCTTTGGCCCTGTTCATCTACATAGCGGAAAAATGGCGATTGGGCTGTCGTATCATATTGAATCGATGCGCCATATTTTACTGCCCGTCTGATGGCTTCTTGCGGACTGAATGTTTCAGCTTCCTGGCCTTGTACATGGGGAACAAGCCAATCGCGTGCATAGATTTGGAACCCTAAAAATATTTTTTCGGCTGGCATTACTGATAGAGCATACTCGACCACCCGCCTCATTTGATTGATAGGAGAGATTGCCTGTGGCGGGCCAAGTCGGTATCCCCATTCATACGTCATCAGAATGACAAAATCAGCAATTCTGCCATGTGCCTCGTAATCGTGTGCTTCATATAACAGCCCGCCTTGAGTTGCACTCGTTTTTGGAGCAAGTGCTGTCGATACCAAATAACCTCTTGGATGAAGCCGGTTAACCGCCATTTGTAAAAACCGATTATAATTCTCACGATCTTCTGGCATTACATTCTCAAAGTCAACGTTTAAGACCTTATATCCCTTTTGATCCATTACGTTTAGTACGTTGGAAATGACCTGATTACTTAATTGCGGATTACTCAGGATGATATGTGCGACATTGGATCCCGTTTGTGTAGATGTGAAATTGGTGATCGAAAGCATCGGTGTGATATGTTCAGCAACGGCAGCCTGAATCATGCGCTGGTCATTCATTGGTTGCAAGGTGCCATCTTCCCTGATCATATAAGCGAACGGGCTAAAATAAGTCAGCAAGTTACCGACTTCATGAAGGCTGTTGACTGCATCTTCCTCTGATTGATACGTATAAGCATTTACTTCAATCACGGGTTTTCTTCTTGGGATAGCCAGTTGCACTCCCGGAAAAATCATGTTTTGGTTTGTTAATTGATTTTCATTCATGATTGCTTGAACCGTGGTACCATAGCGATTTGCAATTTGCGCCAACGTCTCCCTTGGCTGAACAACGTGTGTCACTGGTGGGATAAATAGTTTGGTTCCTGGGGAAAGAACATTAGGATTGGTTAGTTGATTGGCCTGGATAATAGTTTGAACCGGGACACCGTACTGTTGGGCAATCGACCATAACGTTTCACCGCTTTTAACCGTATGCGGCGTACCAAGTACTGGGATAACCAGTGATTGACCAACCAATAATTGATTTGGATTGGGTAATCCGTTTAATTGCACGATTTGATTCATATCGACGGCATATCTGTTTGCGATTTGCCAGAGTGTTTCACCGGCTGTGACCACATGGATAATCATTACCTCACCTCCCCCAGTTTTCCATTAATGCATCATATGTCCATAACCTATAAAATGTGTGTTTGCCTATTAGTGACATGATAATGTTGGCGAGGGCGTTGCAATTAAGATTTTGGGATCTCAAAGCGTGGATTCTGTATTTTAACAAGACATAAACATTTATGTCGATACAAAACTTTGATATACTATATGAAGGATATAACAGATTAAGAAAAGATGTGTGACAAGTTCGCGACCTGCCTTGTTAATGAATGAGCAGGAGCGCTTGCATCCTTTCTGCAAATTTTAAGATGTAAGGAAGGTAAACATGAGTAACAGCCATACTTCAGCAGATGTTATTTTAATTGGTGCCGGTATCATGAGTGCGACATTGGGATCACTATTAAAGGAATTGGCACCGGACTGGAATATTACCATTTTTGAAAAGCTTAATAAACCAGCAGTTGAAAGTTCTAACGAGTGGAATAATGCGGGAACGGGCCATTCCGCGCTGTGTGAGCTTAATTACACGCCCGAACAGCCAGACGGATCCCTGGACATTAGCAAGGCAGTCAACATTAATGAACAGTTCCAGGTTACTAAGCAGTTTTGGTCTTATCTTGTAGACAGCAAACAGATAAGTAATCCGGATGACTTTATTATGCCAATACCGCACATGAGTTTAGTACATGGGGAAGATAATGTAGCATTCTTGAAAAAACGGTTTGAAACATTATCAAATAATCCATTGTTCCAAGGGATGGAGTTTTCCGATGATCCGGAAAAATTGAAGGAATGGATTCCGCTGATTATGAAAGACCGGACAGTAGATCAGCCAATAGCCGCAACGAAGATCGACTCTGGAACCGATGTCAACTTCGGGGCTCTTACACGTAAATTGTTGGATCACTTGAAGAGTAAGGATGTCCGTATCAACTACAATCATACAGTAGATGATATAAAACGTACGGAAGATGGCGCTTGGGAAGTGAAAGTGCGAAATTATGAAGATGATACCCTTGAATACCATACTGCGAAATTCGTCTTTATTGGTGCCGGTGGAGGGGCGTTGCCTTTACTCCAAAAAACTGGTATCCCTGAAAGTAAACATATTGGCGGATTCCCGGTAAGCGGACTATTCATGGTATGTAACAATCCGGAGATTATCAAGCAGCATCATGCCAAAGTATACGGCAAAGCTGCAGTTGGTGCTCCACCAATGTCTGTGCCGCATCTGGATACACGATATATTGAAAACCAAAAATCATTGCTATTTGGACCATTTGCCGGTTTTTCACCAAAATTCTTAAAAACCGGTTCCAATATGGATTTAATAAGTTCTGTAAAACCGAATAATGTTTTCACGATGTTAGCAGCGGGTGCAAAAAACATTCCGTTGACGAAATACCTGATCGGACAGCTAATGTTATCGAAAGAACAACGTATCAAGGAGTTACAGGAATTTATTCCGGATGCCAAAAGTGAAGATTGGGATACTGTAGTAGCAGGACAACGGGTGCAAGTGATTAAAGATACGGATGCCAGTGGCAAAGGAACGCTTCAATTTGGTACGGAGCTTATTAATGCCGCTGATGGATCAGTCGCTGCATTACTCGGCGCTTCCCCTGGGGCTTCCACAGCTGTTCCGATTATGCTCGATGTGTTCAAAAGATGCTTCCCACAATATCTCGAAGAATGGGAACCGAAACTAAAAGAAATGATTCCTTCTTATGGCATATCGCTAGTGGAAAATCCAGAGCTTGTCCAGGAAGTCCATGTTTCAACAAATCGGGCGCTTGGTCTTGACGAAAGCTCGTTACAAACAGCCGAATAAAACAAACCTTATTTTATTTACTTAAATGAGAAAATAAAAAAGTCTCCCTTTTATTAAAGTGGACCCCTTGTCAAGGACACTTTGAAAAAAACCACTAACTTTTTTTGCTTGTTCCTC